>JAGLNY010000208.1 GCA_023139255.1 Spirochaetales bacterium | reverse complement strand
GAGGGGATTATGTATATGTCAGAAGACAGCACCTTTGACCTGCGCTTCCTGAATCCATTTATGATCTATCATAATACTAATATCCGGGCAACCGCAAATTCAATCCTCGGCCTGGATATTGAGATCAACCCCTGGGAAAATCTCGTTATCTACGGACAGTTTGTTTTAGATGAGTTCTCTCTCCCCAGAGAATTGGTTGAAGTACCGGGTGCAAACCCCGAAGCCATTGGGTATCTCTGCGGCATCAAGGGAATACTTCCGCTGGATGAGGGAGCAGTTTTCGGCAGCTTCGAAGTTGCCCTGACTGATCCCTACCTCTATTTAAGAGACATTGGTGACGGCAAACAGAATCCAGGAGAATATGGCATAAATTATGTGATAGGAATCCGGGAATTTACCCCGCCGGTTACAAACATCTCCATTATGGAGGACTTCCTCGGCTATGAGTACGGAAATGATGTCGTTGTGTTCAACCTTAACGGCGGGTATACCGTATTCGACCGGTTCAGGATAGAAGGAAATGTGTTTTACCTGCTGCACGGCACCCACGACATGTACACCTTGTGGGCTATTGGGTCTAATTCGGACCCGGATGATCCCACATTAGTTTCCACACCTACAACGACCCCTGCCAGCAGCGGAAATCATGATCCCGCTTCCAACTCACGTGATGCAGTAGAGTATACTTTGGCACTGGGGATGAAAGGATCATACCAGATTCTTGAAAACCTGGAAGTCTATAGCCAGGCTGACTGGATCTATAAGATTAATCCTGGAAACTTCAGTACGAATGTTCCGGTATCAGATCTTCAGGTTACCGTTGGGGCATCCTATAGACTTTAATAATCCTGCGAGCAACGAACGGCTTATACACTAACGACTCAGATAAGACTTTTTACATACGCTCTTCTGCGTTTGTGCTGACGATGATCGTAGTAGCGCCAGAGCTGCTGAACTTTTTCATTCGTCTCCAGTTCTCCGGATGTCTCTGCTGTTTTTATCCCATCCTCTAAACCGGCACGGGTAATTTCAGTCATCAGGAGTGCATTTAATCCTCTGCCCTGATATTTTTTCCGGGTTGCAATCAGATACAGGTCTACTCCCTGAGGTTTTCTCATTGCCTGGAGAAGATATATCCAGCCAATAGGAAATATTCGCCCTTTGGCTTTCTGGAGTGCCCGGGAAAGAGACGGCATAGTTACCGCAAAAGCGGCAAGCTGGTCACTCTCATCCACGATAACCTTCGTATACCGCAATGAAACAAAACCAAGATATTGTTTAATTAAGGCCTCAACCTGCTTTTCCGTCAGCGGGACAGTACCATACAGTTCTTCGTAGGCCTCCTCCAGAACAGTGAACAGCTGCTTCCCATATTTTGCCGCAAGTTCTTTTCTGTTTTTCACCTGTGCAATTTTCAACCCCGAACGTTTCAGGACAAGGTCATTTACTCTCAGTACTTTTTCCGGAATGGCTTTGGGTGAGAAAATCTCAAACTCCAGCCAGTCAGCATCTTTCTTATACCCGAAAGACTCAACAAATTTCGGATAGTACGGATGATTGTAAATCATAGGGAGGGTTCCAAGTTCATCAAACCCCTCAATCAGCATCCCCTCTTTATCTGTATCAGAAAAACCCATGGGTCCCTGGACGCCTTCCATCCCATGCTTTTTAGCCCAGCTCTCTACAGTATCAAACAAGGCTTTAGCCACTTCCCGGTCATCAATAAACTCGACCCATCCGAACCTGGCGTTCTTAACGCCCCACTTCTTAACTGCCGGGGGATTTAAAATGCCGGCAATTCTGCCTGCGGGTTTACCGTCCTTATAGGCAAGCCAGTACTCCGCATCAGCATACTCAAAAGCCGGATTTTTATCCTTCCGTAATGAGTTGTACTCATCCATGATGATAGGCGGTACCCAGTAGGTGTTTCCTTTATATATCTTAAATGGGAGCATGATAAATTTACGTAAATCACGCTTCGTAGCAACTCTTTTTATCTCAACAGCCATAAACTAACCTCATTTTTATAGGATATGAAGACTCCTGCTGTTTACCAATCATGGCAGACAAAATCCTCCTGCTTATCTTACTGTATCCCGGGCCTGTTGTACATGAGGCAATATTAAAAAACCTATGCTGCTCATGTTTCCAGCGTCGTCCTGTTTCCCTAAAAATCTGTCAGACTTGATGTCTGAAATAATATTCGTATAAATTTTATTCCATTTATACGAATATTATTTCAAGATCACACCATCATTTCTGTACCCGCCCCGTGCTTTTGGCCAGGAAGAGTCAGCAAGACCTGTCTCATAATTTGTTTTGCAGGAATAAATCTTCCCGTCCATGCCGCCGATAAGGATACTGCTGTCCAAACCCATAGCTGGACTGGCGAAAATCGAACCCCCAAGCTTCAGCTTCCACCTGAGCAAGCCATCAGGGTTTACCGCGTAGAGAAAATTATCATCACTCCCTGCATATATTGTCCCGCTTTCACCGACAAGAGGACTGCCGGTAAAAATACTGCCGGCCTTGAATTTCCAGAGTTCCTCTCCTTCCCTGCTTACTGCATAAAGGTAGTAATCGTCGCTCCCAACATAAACTACCCCGTCAGGTCCCAATACCGGGCTTGAATAAATCTCCCCATCCGTACTGAAATCCCACAGGATCCTGCCGGCAGAAGACACCGCATACAATGAAGCATCTGCACTCCCGAAATATATTGTCCCGTCAGGTCCCGGAGCCGGGTTAGTCTCAATACCAAATTGAGTTTTCAGCCGCCATTTCAGGTTCCCGTCAGCTGTTATCGCATAGAGATACTTATCCATACTCCCGAAATATATAGTCCCGTCAGAACCAATTGCCGGACTGGATGTTATCATACTCCCGGTTCTGTATTTCCATAACACAGACCCATCCGGGGAAACGGCGTAGAGATGCCTGTCCCCGCTCCCGAAATAGATAGTTCCATCTGCACCAACTGCCGGGCTGGAGACAATACTTCCACCTGTCTCAATTCGCCACAGCTCTGTACCATCCGTATGTACCGCATAAAGATTCTTATCACGACTCCCAATATAAACAGTTCCGTCAGAACCAATGGCAGGGCTTGCTTTCACCCCTTCATCAGTAAAAAAAATCCATTTTCTCCTGCCCTCCGGGGTTAAGGCCGTTAACCTGCCGCCGGCAGTATTTCTGCCGCCCTCACTACCGATATATATTGTTCCATCTTCACCTACAGCCGCATTGGAAAGTATTTCATCCCCCACTGACATCCGCCAGGAAATAGTAAATTCCTTCTCAAATACAGCCTTAACCAATACATCTGTGGAAAGCACCACTGTAATCGGATTTTCTGTCCCCCCGGTACCGCCTTCCCAACGCACAAAACTCCAATCTTTACCTGGTTCTGCGGTAAACTGAATTTCATCGCCAACAAACAGCTCACTATCGGGATCACTACTTGAGACGATTTTCCCATTCCCCTCAACAGCAAGCTGCACACTAGCCGTTTCTCTCTCAAACACAGCTGTAATGTGCATCACACTTTCTGCAGTAATTGTTATCGGGTTATCGGTTGAAGTGATATCCCCTTCCCACCGATTGAATTTCCAACCATAATCCGCAGCTGCTTCAAGTATTATCGTATCATCCAGAAAAATGACCTTGCTGAGATCAGGACTTACAAGACTTCCGCTGCCTGAAAGTGATATTGATATTTCTGCTGTTTTTTTATCAAACTCAGCAGTCAGGGAAATGCCTCCTGAAACTTTTTGGTATCCAACAGCAGAAAGAAAAATCACTATGCTTATTTGCAATATCCTGATTGATTTCATATTTACTCCGGTATTCGCAATGATATATAAGTATTACATGTTTTACTTAATATGAATACGAAAATTAATTTTGTTGATAAATCCTTATTCTGCATGTTATTATCTTTTTATGAGAATATCTGTTATTTTTCGCATCGTTTTCTTCTGCATCTCAACATTCGGCCTTGTTGCGCGTTTTCTCTACAATGACCTTTCTGTCCTGGCATACTTTACCATTCAAGCCAACCTGTTTATCTGGGGATGGTGGATGATAAGTCTGGTCTTCGGGAAGCAGCTCCCGGATTTGCTGATTTTTCATTCTGGTTTTAAAGGAGCTATGCTGCTTTACATCATTACAGCCGGTCTTCTCTACCAGGTACTGCTTGCAGGCTCAATAGATGAAACTTCGGCAATGCAATCACTTCTTTTACAAATAAATCATGGAATTACGCCTATAGCTTTTCTTATTGACTGGATATTCTTCACTCCCAGAGAGCGGATAATCCCTAAATACCTTTTTTTATGGTTACTCTATCCCGCAATTTATCTTCTAATCTCTATTCTTTACGGTGCAGGAAATGGGATTTATCTCTACTCTTTCCTGGATATTAATAGAATTGGGGTTCTCAACTTCCTGTTCTCTATGGCAGGGATGATGATTTACTTCATACTCCTTTCCGGTTTAATCCTGTTCACCCATAATGCATTGTGTCGAAGAAGTCATTCCGGTATGATGCACAATTAATCCCGGGACTTTTATTACAAAAAAAATCAGTTTTTGCCTCTGTTAGTCTTTCCCGTAGTTAATTGAGATTGTATACTGGAAGTGAGGGATTATTAACAATTAAAGAGCAAAATTCACTGATTGAAATTATCGGGAAAGGAGGTTCCTTTCATGGATTTGATCCTAATCGTGATGGGCGTATCTGGTTGCGGTAAAAGTACCTATGGCCGTATACTTGCGGAAAGACTTGACTTGCCGTTCATCGATATAGATGATTTTCATTCCCCGGCACAGATGAAGAAAATTAGCTTCGGACACCAGCCGTCGGAAGATGAAATGTATGAGCTTCTAAACACTATCGCAAAGAAACTGGTTGATTATGCTGCGGATGAAGGGGTGGTTCTTGCCTGTCCTGCTATTAAGGAGAAAGATCGTCAGCTGCTTGGAACATACCTGGCTAACCCGCCGATTTTTATCTATCTCAAAGGAAATCTTGAGACCATACAGCAGCAAATAGAGAAAAGATCAGGACACTTTTTCCCGCCGGAACTTCTCACAAGGGAGTTTAAGATTCTTGAGGAACCCGAGAATGCGGTTATCGTCAACCTGCACCCGTCTCTCGACTTCTCAGATTCGGTTGAAGGGCTCCTGCTTGAGTTAATCTGACCAGGAGTCTGTTATGGGATTTCTCTAATCGGAGAGAAATGTATCCACTACACCTAAAAGATCATGATACTCATCTACTGAAGCAAGATCCGGGTTGTCCTGCCGAATTGATTCCGGGGCACGAAATAAGGCACCGCTGTCAGCAGCCCGAATCATTGTCAGGTCATTATAGGAATCCCCGGCCGCCAGAACACTCATCCCAATCGATTGCAGTGATTGTACAGCCTCTCTTTTCCCGTCACGCTGCCTGAGTTTATAATCTATAATTGCACCTTTCCCATCAACAATAAGATGATTGCAAAATAGTGTCGGCCAATGCAGTTTTTTCATTAGCGGTTTAGCAAATTC
>JAGLNY010000207.1 GCA_023139255.1 Spirochaetales bacterium | reverse complement strand
GGTGCAATGGTTAATGGACTGATTAATCTCTTTACATAACCAATCAGGCCTGTATACCCGAGAATAATCTCAAAAAGAGAAGCAAACATAACAGCAGCGCTTACCTGCTGAATCATCACTTCCCAACCAAGTCCTTTGGCCCCAACCATCCCGACTATAGCAAACATCGGCCCAAGGAATGAAAATGTTCCACCCTGAATGATAGGCAGTTTGTTTCCTATCGGGGACTGCTGAATCAGTGTTGTGATTCCTGAACAGAAAAACATCGTTGAAATGAGCAGCGCCATCTGATCCTGCGGCATTCCCATGGCCCCGCCAACAATGAAAGGAATCAGCACAGTTGCCCCGAACATAGTCAGGTACTGTTGAATTCCAAGGAGAATTGAAAGCCCCATCTTCGGCTTGCTTCCAATCGGATAAATTACCCATCCACCTTTTTTAACTTCATTTTCGCTCATAACTCCTCCATTTGTTATAGTTTAGCCCATCTGGAATTTGTTAAAACCCCGTACAAGCTGTTAATGGACAATATTGCAGTGCCTTTTCTACACAGAAAAAACAAGGATTATATTTTTTTGTTTTTTAAATAGCCTCCTTGCAATTTTAAGGGCAGATGTAACCTGTTGTCAAGAAAAAAGAGTCTACAAAGTGCTTTAAGGTGTTTACTGATGTGTTGAGAGGGAGTCTGGTTACTCCTCTTTTCATTCTGAAAAATTGAGAGTATGGTAAACAGGAGTCTGTCGGATTTGATACTCAAAGAATAGACCAAAATGATTAAGTCCGACAGACTCCCTGGGAGAAAATTGAGATGTCATTGAATTGGAAAGAGATAGACCTTATTCTGGATGAGCTTGAGCTTCCTGGTGCACATATCCAGAAAATAGTTCAGCCGGATTTCCAAACTCTGGTTTTTACTATATTCCACACCTCTACAGGACGGTTTCCGCTTCTTATATCGTTCGAACCATCAGGCAGCAGGCTGCACAGGACTACGGTAGGAACAGATAAGAAAAAGCAGGTAAAACTACAGCGGTTTGCACAGTTTTTACGTTCCCGAATTCAAGGCGGCCGTATCATTGAATGCTGCCAATTAGGGGAAGAACGCATAATTATCATGAAAATCCGTAGAGCTGAAGAGATAACCATTCTTTATACCAGATTGTGGGGAGGTGCAGGGAACGTAATAGCAACCGATAATAATGGGGTAATTCTTGATGCTCTTTTCAGGAGACCGGCAAAAAAAGAGATCTCCGGAGAGACCTTCATCCCCCCTGCCCCACGACTATCGGGCAGGACAAATAAAAAACCTGTTTTTGAGATCAGACAAAGAGTCGAAGGCATGAGCTTTAATCAACAGATTGAGGAATCATATTCCAGTAGAAACAGATCTGTTGATTTTGAAAGATTATCAAAAGCCGCAGAAAAAGTTATAGAGAACCGCATGCAAAGACTAAAACTTTCTCTCGGAAAACTCCGTGACCGCCTAAAAAATTCAGAGCAGTTTGATCAATTTAAAAGAACAGCTGATTTGCTTGCATCAAATGCTCATAAAATAACTCATGGCATGCACTGGATTGAGGTTGTCGATTATGCAACTAATGAAACATTAAGAATTTCCTTACGACCTGAGTTATCTCCCGGTGATAATATAGAGTCCTATTATAATAAGTACAGGAAAAATCGCGGGGCTGCAGACAATCTTAATGAAGAGATACAAAATACACTCGCAAACATCAGAAAGCTTGAAAAAAAGCGGGATGAGTTACTGAAAACTGATAATCCGGATATTGAGCAAAGCATTAATCATCTTAAGCACTTTCTGGATGCCTCTTCCCGGCTCTCTTCTCCGGATCAGGAGGGAAAAGATAAAATTCCCGGCCTTCAATTTCAATCCGGAACATTTACCCTATTGGTGGGACGCACAGCCAAAGAAAATGATCAACTGCTCAGAAAATACACCCGCGGAAATGATTACTGGCTGCATACAAGAGATTATCCCGGAGGTTATGTATTTATTAAAATACAAAAGGGAAAAACCATTCCTCTGGAAACCCTTCTTGATGCAGGGAATCTGGCTTTATACTATTCAAAAGGAAGAAATGGTGGAAAAGGGGAGCTGTATTATACGCAGGTAAAATACCTGCGAAGAGCTAAACATGGCCAACTGGGTCTGGTTATACCGACTCAGGAAAAAAATCTCTCAATCTCGCTGGATCAAAAACGACTGGACAGACTGTTTGTGGATTGAAATTGACTCCGGTATTTGCACCATTTTCCGACAGACTTCCAGCCTTCCACTTGCCTCTGTATGAAAGAATCAGTAATTTAAAACCATGAATATTCAGAAATCTATCGGGGATGCGGTATTTTACCCATCAGACCCGAAAAAACTACACTCTCTTGTTACACAAACTATGGATATAGCCCAGTCGGTTGACAAGATTTACACACTGCCGCTGGCTGTTATATCCCCTCACGCCGCGTATACAGAAGTATCGATGATAATGGGTAAAATGTACGCTGAACTGCAGCATATCAACCCGAAACATATAGTAATAATTGCACCCCTGCATGGGGATGTACTGCACGAAGATGCCGGTTACTCAATATTTTATCCTGATGCTGATGCTTTCAGCATATCTGACTCTACTATTCCCATTGATCAGTCAACCTTAAAGAAACTGGACCAAACAACAGGATTGCTGGCAAAGAGAACCTCATATTTCGAAGAAGAACCTGCTATTGAACTTCAGCTCCCCTATATATATCATCTTTTCAGAAACCATCCGGTTATTCCGCTGCTTGCAGGAAACCCCTCAGCAAAAACATCACGGAACCTGGCAAAAATTCTAGGTACCTTCAACCCGGAAGAGACCCTTTTTATTGTCTCAACAAACCTGACTGGTGATCTTCCAACAGACAGAGCAAAAAACCATGCCGAAACGGCAGTAGATATTCTTGAGGGGAAACACAGGGTACCACTGCTTGAAACACT
>JAGLNY010000206.1 GCA_023139255.1 Spirochaetales bacterium | reverse complement strand
GACCTTTGGACGGATAAACTATTTTGAACTAATCAGAATATTATTCTACCTTGGTCCAGGAGGCTTTTTTTCTGGATTATCCTTCGACAGAAACAACCCCATAAAAATTACAAAAACAAGATAAAACAACCTATTGTTTTATCAATACATATGTTATTATGTACGAAGAGGAAATTATGTACAGAAAGCAATATGATGAACTACTGAACTGGAAAAGCCGCAGTAACAGAAAACCGCTTATAATACGTGGAGCTCGGCAAGTCGGCAAAACATTTTTGGTGAGAGAATTTGCCCATAAGGAATTTGAACATTATATTGAACTCAATTTTGATGAAACCCCATCAAAAAAAGAGTTGTTTACACATGATGATATTGATACAGTCATCCAGTATCTGTCGCTTGACTCTGGTATTCCCGTAATTCCCGGAAAAACGCTTATCTTTCTGGATGAGATTCAACGGGCGCCTGAAATATTTGCCAAACTCCGGTATTTTTTTGAAAAGAGGAATGACATTCATCTTATTGCCGCCGGTTCACTTCTGGATTTTATCCTGGCTAGTCATTCATTTTCCATGCCTGTCGGTAGAATTGAGTATATGTATATGGGACCGATGGATTATATGGAATATCTGTTAGCTTCTGATGCCGGAATGCTTCATGATTTTATACGTCACTATCAAATATCCGACACAATTCCCGAACCTATTCATCAGAAATTGCTGGAACATGTAAGAATATATATGAGCGTCGGGGGAATGCCCTCAGCACTTCGTGAATACACCGGTTCAAAATCTATTCGGCAGTGTGAAATGGAACTCAGCTCGATATTGAATACCTATAGGGATGATTTCTCTAAATATCAAAGAAAAGTCGACCCATACAGACTACAGTTGGTTTTGGATAAGGCACCAGGTCTGATAGGAAGAAAAATTAAATATACAGAAATCAGCCGAGAGGAGAAATCATCTGATTTGAAAATTTCGGTGAGCATGCTTGAACTTGCACGTGTTTTATACCGGGTTCATCACAGTTCGGGGAATGCAATCCCGCTGAGAGTCGAGAAGAAAGAGAGAGATTTTAAGCTTCTTTTTTTGGATACGGGATTAGTGATGCGCTCTCTTGGACTAAATCTCCTTGACATCAGGAATGAACAGCTAATGCTTGCAAACAGAGGAGCACTTGCAGAGCAGTTTGCAGGGCAGCAGTGGTTTAACGGTCAGGAAAGTTATGCCCCTCCCGAATTGTATTACTGGAACCGGGACAAAACAGGGACATCTTCAGAAGTAGACTACCTCTTTCAGATAGATGGAAAAATAATTCCGGCAGAAATTAAGGCAGGTACTACGGGCAGCCTTAAATCACTTCATGTGTTTGCTTCAGAAAAGAGATCGGAAATAGCGCTGCGGTATAACCTTAACAAGCCGATAATATCAGATGTTACGTCCAGAATCCCGGGTAAAAATTCACATACCTTCAAACTGATAAGTCTTCCATTATATATGATATCCGAGACTCGCCGGCTGATCCGGTCAATGTAGGGTTTGTGAATATTTTTGGGGTAATTCAAGATATACCATGCAAGTCATATTCCAGGCAGGTATCAATATCGATACATTCAAGAGGTGTTGCCGGATAGGCGGATGTAAACGTACTGTACTTTGAGACCCTGAATCTTGATTCGTTATATTTTACCTCAAACGCTGATGATGACCCGTCATCTTTCTGCACGATAAAATCAACTTCATGCTTTTTCTGGGTTCGCCAGAAATGTATATATTCTTCAGAAAATTTCCGGCGCAGCAGAAGATAGACATAATTTTCAAGCAAACTCCCCTTATCTTCCCGTATTCCTATCGGCCTAAAATCATTCACTAAAGAATTTCTGAGTCCCAAATCCGCAAAATACAACTTGGGCATTTTACGGAGCTCTGACGAAATATTACTGTAAAATGGGCGCAATAAATGTATATGAAAAGATTTTCGCATAACTGTCAGGTAATCATCGATTGATTTATTATCAATTGCAGTATCCTGTGAAAGAGAGTGCTTATTAAGAAGAGATCCTGTTTGAAATGCAATCAATTTCATAAGATGGAGGTAGGCATCAAGATTACGCAAATTTGCCTCTACCGCGTCTTTTTTCGCATATGAATCCCGCAGCTCCTTTAAAAGTTCGGTTTTATCCTTCAAGCTCTTTTCAAGAACAACTTCGGGGTAGCCTCCATATAGTAAATATTCGTAAAAGATACTCCTGATTTCATCCCTGTATATAACAGGAACACTGCCCTTATTAAGATAAGGAACAAGTTCATCTCTCTGCTTGAAGTGAAAAATCTCAGCAAGACTCAACGTGGGCAACTCAAATATCCTTTTTCTGCCAGCCAGGGAATCTGTAAACTTACGGTCAATATAAAAACTGGATGAACCGGTAACGACAAACTTCAGTTTGCTTTGATACAGATCGTAGTGGTATTTCAAAAAATTGGAGGGATTATCAAGATATTGTATTTCATCAATAAAGAGTATCATCCGTTTGTCACTCAAAGGAGGAATGACCTTGAATAGGTTCTTGGGGCTGGCATTGAGTGTACTGAGTATATCAGGATCCTCAAGGGACAAAAAAAACACAAATTCCCCATTATTTTTGTGGAGGGAATAGATTTGCCGCAGTAGAGTGGTTTTCCCAACTTGCCGGGCACCAAGCAGGAGGGTAATCTGTTTGTGGTTAAGATGATCCTCTATTTCCGAAAATAAAAACCGTTTCATACCGGGTTTCCTCACCTCTATTCCAAAATTATTCCATTAAACAATACCTCAAACTCCAAAATTATTCCAGTAAAAGCCACCTTGAATTCCAAATTTATGCGGAATTTCTATCAGCAGCATACTCAATATTGTGTTTTAGCGCAATTTTGGTCTGAAGATTTGGATAAATTCCTGCCCTGGGGTCCGGTGCTTGGGATCTCACAGATCGGACGCAGATGCCGCAAAGTCAGCATATCGGTTTTTATAAAAATCTACCCACTTTTTTTGGGTCTGAAACGACAATGCCTTTTCGGGAATACCTTCCGGCCTGGTCTTCCCAAGCCTCTCCCACTTATCAATACCCGAGGGATTATACGGTAAAAACTCACACTCCCGAATATGGTGTGTATGGAAAAATGAAGCTATTCCCGACAAATTATCCTCGGTAGCTGTTATCCTCTCAACCAACGGGACCCTGGGAATAACACAAACACCTTCATGCAGATCTTCGTACATCAGCCTTTGAAAATTCTCCAAAATTATTTTATTACTTTTCCCGGTAAATCTTATATGTTCCGTTTCATCAATAATCTTGATATCAAAATAGATAAGATCAATATACGGCAGTAATAGATCCCGAAATCTTTTATAGTCAAAATAACCGCAGGTCTGTAAAGCTGTATGAACCCCTTCATCTTTCAACCTACGGCACAACTCACTCATATAATCCATATACAGCGTAGGCTCGCCCCCGGAAAATGTAACACCCCCCGAGGAACTCTTATAATATATCTTATCCTGAAGGATTATCTCCATCAGTTCATCGACCGTATACACATTACCCACATCCCGACGGGCCAGAGTAAAGCAGGTTTTGCCCACAGCATGATTACCGCAATGGATACATAAAGATGAATCGAAAAAGAGCTCATGATCAGGATCTATTGATTCCGGATTATGGCACCAGACGCATCGTAAGGGGCAGCCTTTAAAGAAGACAACCGTTCTTATTCCCGGACCATCGTCAAATGAGGCTTTGGTAATATCGAATATCAGCGGCCGCCGCACAGTGTTGATTACCTTATATCCGGGAGACGGGTCCTTATCCCCAAAACTTCCGGAATATCCATAGCCAGGAACACAAACCGTAATATATAGTTCATATTCCCCGTAAAATTCAACTTATTATCCAGTATCCCGGAAATTATATCAGGACTCGGTTCCGTAATAAAAGAGGCCATGGCCTGCCCGTCACTGAAAGTTATCGTTACATTTGCGTTGCTGACAGCAGTCTTGCGCACCCGTAAAACAGGCAGATGGAGAAATCTGCCAAAAGACGCGGTAGCCCCAAGCTGACCGTCCACGGTGTTAAACGCTACTTTCCCCTTGAAGCCCTTTATATTCTCCCTGTATTCCGGACAGAGTAGAAACAGCAGGCTCATGGCTTTTAAGCCCAGCTCCAGCAGTTTATCCATTTTATTACTATCCATCTGCGCAATAAATGTTTCCCGGACCTTCCGAAGCATCCTGTCCCATATAATTCTGAATATATTTATTTTACTTTTTTTGTATGTATAACTCATCACGCCCCCTCTACTCCTGCTCTATACTCACGAACTCGCCGGTACCCATATTATATTGGCTTCTAAGTATAATCTCGTCTTTCATAGCTTCATTTAAACTCTTAAAATATGCGGAATAACCGGACACCCGAACCAACAGGTCAGGATACTTATCCGGGTTCTCCTTTGCATCTTTCAATGTTTTATAATCCTGAATATTGTATTGGACCTGCTGTCCCCCGCTCTTCATAAATCCCTCAATTAATGCACTGAATTTTTTTATTGATTCAGGATTTACGGAGATGGGCGTATATTTCATATTCAAAGCATACGCATTGGAAATCTTGTTGCTGGGCAGCTGTGCTACAGATTTATAGGCAGTAGTTACATCGGTATTAACTTGGGAAACCGGAGTTATTCCACTGGAAAAAACTTCCTTCGCCTTCCTTCCGTTTGGTGTAGCCGGGCTAATCCTTCCATACCCGGCATGATTTGTCATAGTCCAATAAGCAAGCTGATAGTTTCCGCCCCGGTAATTTTGCCGGGAATTATATAGATCGTAGTTTATCTCTACCATCTTTCCCGCAATGGAATTTGCCGATATATCCCGTCCGTATTTCGGGGCAATATTCTTTACATAATTATAAATTTTATCTTCACCGTTAAAATCAGCATCAACAATGGCAATAAAATCTTCCAGCTTAAGAGAAATATCGTCGTTGTCTTTATTGAAGCAAATATCTTTTATCGCTGCCAAAGAGTCGGCCACATCAGCAAAACCTATATGGGTTACCCCTGAAGAATTATAGATGGCTCCTCCATCTATTAAGTCCTTGCCGCTTTCCATTGTCCCGTCAAAAAAGCAGGATAACAGAGGAGTTGCAAGATACTCCTGATGCTTTCTCCCATAGGAATTATTTAGGTGAACTGCATTATCTACAAGCCACTCCAATTGTGCTTTATAGGCATCCCAAACACTCTTATAGCTTTTCATATCTTTAAGGGCTTTTGTTTTTACCCCAATTGTTTTATTCCCTGTTGCCGGCGACCTGCCCTCATGGAGAGCCATATATAAAACTGTATGCAGCATCATAAAAACTGACGAACTGGCACTGTACTGCTTGCCGGAAGCACCGAGTTCCACGCATCCGATAACTGAATAATCCCTGGCATCCTCAAGGCTGATATTCTGGTTCTGCATTGTTTTAATATTTTCAATATCGTTAAAAAACGCCGGGATTGCCTTGGTGCTGAGAATGACCCTGCTTACTTCGTCTCTATAGTCCTTTGTATTTACACCCGAATAATAGCGTGCATTTACATTCGGATCCCGTATGGGCAGCAGCTCAGTTACTTTCAGCAATATATAGGTAAGTTCATTAACGGCATCATCTCCATTCCAGTCCACACCGCCCAGGGTAATTGCAGGAACCGCTCCGGCACCGCCAAACATTCTTTCTGCAGTCTCAGGAACCAGGTTCACGTTATCTGCCATTTTAAGCCAAAAAGAACCGCAATATCTGATAGCATCTTCAATAGTTAAGGTTCCTCCATTATAATCCTTTATAAAATAGGGATAGAGAATTTGATCCAGTCTTCCAGGGCTCATAGCCATATTTGAATTTTCCGCCAATACAGCGACTTGGGATATCCATACAGCATTCAATGCTTCCCTGAAATTTCGCGGCGGATTTTCCGGCACGTTAGATAAAACTTCAGCAATCGCAAGAAGGTTCTCTTTTTTATCGGTATCGGTTTCACCTGCTGCAGCTATTTTTGCTTCCCTGACAATATTCCGGGCATACTGCAATACCCCTTCCATTGCAACCTGCATAGTTTTGTAGAAAATTTTCTTTTTACTATCTTCTTCTGCCGCTTCCCGCTTTTTAGCCTCTTCTATTATTTCCCTGACTCCTTTTTTCAGTACAAGTTCATAATAGGGGGTTGTATGGGAAATAGTCCCGGCCTTGGATAGTATATAAAAAATAAACTTATCAAAAAGAGCCTGCCTTTCCGGCTCTATTGGACGAACCCTTTCGTTTATCGTTCTATCCATCCAGTAGGGAAAAATCTCTTTATTTAAGATATCCGCATCTTTTTCCGACAGGATTTGCGGGTTATCCGTTCTGGTACTTATGGTATGTAATTCCGGCCAAATAGTAATACCGAAATACTCGGGATATAACGGCGCTCCCAATTCCTTGGAAGTACATGCACCTCCCAGAAAATTATTATCATGGAAACAGATCTTTCTGTTCGAAAGATACCGATGAATGGATTCCGCCCTCTTTAGAGCTTCGGGTTTTTTGCTGTTTGTCCGGTCTTTGTAATAACGTGTCATAAAAAGAGCACGTTCAATATCGACCTCGGCTTTAGCATGATAATGTCTTGTGAGCAGATCATCTAAAATCGGGAACTGACTTTTCATACTGGATTTTGATAGACTTTTTAATATGTTTCTTACCTTATCTATATGTTCATACATATTCCCACCTTTTGCCCTTAAAAATTCATTATTTCCATCTTTTCCAATCTTTTATCCAGTAATTCACGTACATAAGTCTGGTGCTCTTTTATCGACTCCTGAAATTTGAACCAGTGAGTGTTATCATACCCCTCCTTAAAGGTATATGTTTTTACTATTCTGGGACAAGGCATCCATTTTAGCGACTTTTCCATATTAATCGCTTCATTAAACCACTCTTCAGTATCGTACTCGATAAAATCAT
>JAGLNY010000205.1 GCA_023139255.1 Spirochaetales bacterium | reverse complement strand
TTTGGTATGAGTGATGCTCTCTCAAGAAGCAGGAATAATACAAAGATGAAAACAAGCATCGACATAGATGTAATAGAGAATGCGGATCCTGATATTGTTTGGAGACTATTGAGTAAAAAACCCTGCCAATCAAACGCCATTATCTCAAAAAGCTTGATATCAGTATCCAGGTGCAGCATATCTACGATTTTTTCCTCAACACCGCCAAAAATCATTGTAACCCTGCCGCTGTACCTGGGAAGTCCCTCAATTAGGGTATTCACTAAAAGAGTAACAAAGAAAATCATCAAAACAAAAACAACGACAAGAAGAAGCATAGCAACAACGATAGCTATCCACCGGGGAATACGGATTTTTTCCAGGTTATTTACCAGCGGATTGACGAGGAGGAAAATAAACAGGGAAATAGCAAGCGGAAGAGTAACAGGGCTTGCAACTTTCAGGATAAAACCCACTGCAATTATGAGGATCACTGAGTATAAAGATTTTAATGGTTTACTATTATCCGGCATGTATTAACTATAGTCTACCTTATTAATCAAGGCAATACGTTATATACATATAATATGTGGTATTCAATAGATTTTTATGGTAAAAACCAGTATGGAACAAAAAACAAAACAGAAATTGTCATCTATACAAATTGTCCTGGTGGAAACCCAGGACGGAGCTAATATCGGGTCAGTCTGCAGGGCTATGAAAACTATGGGCTTGCATAATCTTGTTATTACAGGGACTAAAAAGTACAAAGATGATAGAGTTAAGACCCTTGCTATCCATGCGTATGATATCTATGAAGCCAGTACGCGGTACGGTACTTTGCAGGAAGCAATTCAAAACAGCATCCTGATCATTGGTGCAACACGGCGCAGGGGAAAATTCAGGAAATATTTTTCCCTGACTCCTGAACAGATGGCAAAAAAAATTGACTCGTTTGGGGAAGGTCAGATCTCAATTGTATTCGGCAGGGAGGCTGACGGGCTGACCGATGAAGAACTTAATCTTTGTGATACAGCCGTTCAAATCCCGTCATCACCAGAATTTCCCAGTTTAAACCTTGCTCAGGCTGTCCAGGTTATTACCTATTCGCTATACAGAAACTTGAAGAGTGTAGTCGAATATAAACCAATAACAAGAAACAGACTGGAACAAGTTGCTGCAACAATTACTGATTCTTTTGATAAAATTCATTTTTTCAAACAGGATGAAAAAACAGAAGTCGGAAGATTTTTCCGTGATATCCTGGCCCGCTCCGGGCTGAGTGAGAACGAGTCCAAAAGGCTTGAAAAAATGTTTAGTAAAATGGCAGCTGTAAGTAGGCACAAAAAATAAGTGTAAACCGGCACTATTTCACCTTTGATAATTAGCGCAATTTGGGTTATATTACAGGAATCAAGGAGAGACTGTGAAAAATACAACTAATAGCATAATCGAGAAAAACCTGAACAAACTGCTGGATAGCTATGAGCAGAATAAAGGTACGAATTTTGTTGATGAAAGAAGACTTCCTGAAGCTGTCGTGATTAATCAGGTTATGGAGAACCTATTGGAAATACTTTTCCCTGGATGCTCCGGCAAACGGGAAATAACAAGCGGAAATCTCCAATACGTTATAGGAGATCTGCTCAGTCAGGTGCATAGCGACCTAAAAGAGCAAATTCTTCTCGCTTACAAGCATGAGTGCAATCTGGAAACTTGCACTAAAGAGATTTGCGTTAAGAAATCGGAGCATGCAATAGATCTGCTAATCACATCCCTGGTTGACATAAGGACTATCCTGAAAAAAGACGTTGAGGCAGCATTCGCCGGCGACCCCGCCGCAACTTCGGAAGAAGAGATTGTAATTAGCTACCCTGGGTTAAAAGCCATAGCTATTCACAGAATAGCTCATATCCTCTACATGGATAAGGTACCCATCATTCCAAGACTCATGAGCGAGATATCTCATTCTCATACCGGAATAGATATACACCCGGGAGCTCAAATAGGCGAGGGAATCTTTATTGACCATGGAACAGGGGTTGTAATCGGGGAAACAACAGTAATCGGTAAAAAAGTCAAAATATATCAGGGAGTAACGCTCGGGGCTCTCAGTTTTCCTAAAAACGCATGCGGTGAACTCATACGGGGTCAGAAAAGACACCCAACCATTGAAGATAATGTAACAATTTATGCTCACGCCACAATACTTGGAAATGTGACTATAGGAGCAAACTCATTGGTAGGCAGCAACGTTTGGCTAAAAGAGGATGTCCCTGAGAATACAAGAGTTCTTGCTGATACTCCGGAAATGATTTTCCGGGCAGTCAGAAAAAGCATCCGACAGGCTCAGGCGTCTGTCGGATAACTATTACCTATTGAATTATCCTGAAATTGAAACATCAGGTATAAGCATTGATGGGCTGGAAAAAGTCTGAATCCTGTCCTCTCTTCTGTCATCAGCTTTTGCCGCAATCCGGTTTATTATCTCAAAAAAGTTTCCTGCTATGGTAAAATTACGAACAGGATCTCCAGTTTCGCCCCCGGACACACGATATCCTTTTGCTGAAAGCGAGAAATCACCAGTTACCGGATCCAGCCCGGCATGAAGCCCCTCAACATCAGATATTATCACCCCGGAATCAAGCTTACGTAAAAGCTCTTTCTGAGGTTTTTCCCCATTTGTTATAAACGCATCATGAAGACCTGTTGATACTCCCCCGCTATACCCGCCTCTACGACTGTGCCCGGTCGACTGAACCCCGGATCTGGCGGCTGAATATACAGAATGAATGACATTCTGAAAAATCCCGTCTTCCGCAAGTACTGTCTCCCTGGTCGGGACGCCTTCATCATCAAAAGTCTTTGCCCTTAATGATCCGGAAAGGGGGTTATCAATTAAAGTAAATAATTTGCAGCCTATTTTTTCCCCGGAAATCCCCTTGAATTTTGAGCGGTTTTTCTGGATATTCTCACCAAAAAAATGGGATGCCCCGCTAGAGATAAAAGCTCCCAGCAAGTTTGAGGCAGCCTCCTCATTCAAAATTATATCATAAGTGCCTGTTTCAAGCACACCTGCCCCAAGCTTGGACAATGCTTTATCAGCAGCTTCCTTTGCCAGGATATTTGAATCAATACCGGAAAAATTCCTGTAGAATCTCATTGCCATCCCTACCTGAGTATCTTTCCCGTCAGAAGCCATCACATACACCAACCCACCGCAGAGAGAAGCCTTCCGGAACGCTATAGTTTTCTCAGAACTGACGATACCAGTCTCCCCGCTTATTTCCTGATAATATGCATGGGGAACATTGATAATCCTTGAATCATACTCCCGGGAAAACTGCTCCAGTTCCAGGGCTACAGACTTTTTTTTCTCAACGCTTACAGTATCCAGGTCCCTGCTCATAGACTCTTCAGAATCCGGAAGCTCCTGTCCCTTATAGAGAACATTCCCATCATCAGATGCCGAAAATTCGGAATTCTCCCTGGCTCTCTGCAGGATTGAAGAAATTGAATGTTCTGTCACAGATTCAGTAAAGGCTGAGCCAATCTTTCCTTCCTGAACAACTCTCGCACCGATACCTGAAGTTTCAGCTGAAGTAAAATTGTTTATCGATCCGTTAAATGCGGAAATTTCAATCTCTCTTCCCAAAGAGTAATATAATTCCGATGGTACCGGTTGTGTCTCAATAATTTTCAGCAGCATATCCTTATTCATCATGACCTGCCTCCTACCACTAAACCTGAAACTTTAATTGCCGGCTGCCCTACATTTGTCGGGATTGACCCGGACAGCGAACCGCACATACCTGTACCAAAATCCATATTATTACCCACCATTTCTATGTTCATAAGAATTTCCGACCCCTTCCCAATCAGTGAAGCCCCTTTAACAGGTTTTCCTATTTTTCCTTTCTGTATATGGTAAGCCTCTGAAACAGAAAAATTGAAATCTGTTGTTGGCGGATTTACGGAACCCCCACCCATGTTTCGACAGTACAAACCATCATTTATACTTGCTATCATCTCATCCAGACTGCTGGCGCCCTCAGCAATATAAGTGTTTGTCATCCGGGATGTAGGCGCATACTTATAAGATTCCCTACGCGAGCTCCCGGTAAACGGGTGATCCATACGCAGGGATCCAAGCTTATCAACCATATAGGATACAAGAACACCATCTTTTACCAGGATATTCTTTTGTGTGGGGTGTGCCTCATCATCAATATTCGCTGAACCCCATGCATTGGGAATTGTTCCATCGTCGATGGCAGTAACTAACGGCGAGGCTATCTGCTCATTGAGTTTTCCACTGAATACTGATGCATTTTTCCCTACACTTGTAGCCTCAAGGGCATGACCGCAGGCCTCATGGAATATCACCCCGCCAAAGCCGTTGTCTATGACAACCGGGAGCTTCCCCTGCGGTGCATAATCAGCTTCCAGCAGCAGACAGGCTATCCTGGCAGCTTCCCTGGCGATTGATTCAGGGCTGATTGAATCATACATCTCAAACCCCATGCTTCTTCCCGGTGCTGACATCCCTGTCTCCCGCTTTTCCCCGTCCGTTGCTATACACTGAACAACCAAACGTGTCCTCACACGTCTGTCCCGCGAAAACCTTCCTTCACTTGTTGCAACAGATACTTTTTGATCATTATCAAGATAACGTACAATCACCTCTGAGATTTTCTGTGAATATTCCCTGCCTGCCTGATTGGCACGCTCCACAATTTCCACTTTTTTCGGCAGGGCTACTGTATCCGGGAAGACTGAGACTGGTATAATTGATGAGTATTCATACGGAACAAGTGAACTGATTACCCCGGTTTTACCTGAATTCGCTGCAGCAGATATATCATCTGCAAGTTTGAGAAGCTTCCGCTCATCAACATCACCGGCATACATATAGACAAAATCAGTCCCGGTTATAACCCGTAACCCTGCACCGGCAACTATCCCGCTTGTTATAGTTTTTACTTTTCCGGAATCGTACGTTATACCTGTTTTTACTGTTTCCTCAATAAAAATATCCGCGTAATCACCGCCACGGGAGAGTGCTTTTTTCAATATTCCTGATAGCGTTTCCTGTGAAAATTCCATGAATCCTCCTGATCGAGACTATATCTATCCATACACAATACTTATTTTTACCCATTGTGCAATAGCGCTCTCTTGACAACAATTCAATCCTGTCCTACATTTTTCGTATGTTAGAACACAATTTTTTCACACCCCCGCCAAGGATCCTGGCTCATAGGGGAGACTCGGAATTTTACCCGGAAAATACCATGCCTGCCTTCTTAGGCGCTGAAAAGCTCAAGGTTGATGTTATTGAGACTGATGTACACTTGACAGCTGATAACGATGTTGTTATCTGGCACGATAAAACTCTCGACCGTCAGACGAACGGCAGCGGACCGGTAGAAGCATACACCCTCAATCAACTTAAAATGCTGGATGCCGGATATACTTTTACAAAGGATGATGGAAAAACTTTTCCTTTCAGAAACACCGGGGTTTCACTTATGTCCCTGGATGAAGCATTGGAAGCTCTCCCTGATATGCGGTTTAACATTGATTTAAAGACAAAAGATTCGCGGCTTCCAGAAATATTTACTGATATAGTGGCCAGGCACAATGCCCGGGATCGAATCCTCGGAGCCAGCTTTCATACAAACATCCTGAAAGCTCTTCGTTCCCTCATGCCGGGAATGGCTACAAGTTTCTCAACACGTGAAGTGTTCACCCTTTTCTTAAAGCAGAAAATAGGGTGCAGACCATCCCGAAGGCATCTGAAGGGTCAGGTCCTGCAGGTACCGGAACACTACGGAATATTAAAAGTGCTCACTCCCGGATTTATGCGAACCTTTCACGAAGCTGGTTTGTATATCCACGTATGGACAATAAACGATGAAGCGAATATGCGCCGTCTCATAAGAATGGGTGCAGACGGCATATTCACTGACAACCCGCGACTGCTTCAAAAGGTCTATGCAGCCCTGACTAAAAACGGTAGTTTTTAGTCTTTGAAGTTTTAATAAATTAAAACTTCTGATCTATGTATAAAAACGGTAGTTTTTAGTCTTTGAAGTTTTAATAAATTAAAACTTCTGATCTATGTATAAAAACAGTAGTTTTTAGTCCTTTTAATTGTAGAGTTGTGTCGCCGGGTTAATATTCGCTGACTCAATTTCCTTGAAATATTTCACTGTCCCGACTTTCATCTCTACAATTGCATCCTCATCACATACAATGATTGCATGAGGATGCATCTGAAGGATACTGCAGGTCCACATATGGTTCACATTACCCTCCACAGTCTTCTGCAGTGCCATTGCTTTTTTATATCCGTTTACCAAAATTACAACTTCTCCGGCATCCATGATAGTTTGGATCCCGACTGTCAGTGCTGTTTTTGGGACTTTACTTAAATCATTATTAAAGTTCCTTGAATTAGCAACTATAGTGTCATACGTGAGCGTTTTCATCCTGGTGTGTGATGCTAATGATGATCCCGGCTCATTAAAAGCAATGTGCCCATCGGATCCAATCCCGCCAAGAAACAGGTCGATGCCGCCGGCTGCTGTAATTTTACCTTCATATTCAAGGCACTCTTTCTCCAGATCAGCAGCATTCCCGTTGGGTATGTTTACATTCTCTTTCTTAATATCCACAAAGGAAAAAAAGTTTTCCCACATAAAAGTGGAATAACTTTGCGGATGATCCTGGGGGAGCCCGATATATTCATCCATATTAAAGGTGATAACATGCTCAAATGAAATAACACCATGCTTATAATGCCTGATAAGTTCTTTATAGGTTCCAATAGGCGTAGAACCTGTAGGCAATCCCAGAACAAATGGTTTGGCACTGGTTGGTGCCGCTTTAAGAATAGCATGTGCTATATAGTTTGCGGACCATTTTGAAATATTCTTGTAGTCTTTCTCAATTATCAATCTCATGTTTTCCCCTTTTGTTACTCTTTGAGTCTTTTAATTTTATCGATAAGCTGTCCGGCTGTCAGCTTCTTGCTGTTTAATCGTTCTCTTAGTTCCTTAATAAATTCATTATCATTAACATCACCGTTAATCTCCAGATATTCTGCATCCCGCTCCTTTTCTCCATCATTTACAGCATACCCCACGCGGGCAGTCTGGGCAAATTCTTTTTCTGCATCATGGCACCGCATTTCATCAAGAACGGCCACAGCCTGAATCCACTGTTCAATAATAGTGACAAAGTCATCTTTCGTATATTCCTGTAAAGTAGAGTTGAATTTTTCCTCAATTCTTTTTATTACCCATGCCAATTCATACTGTTCAAACTTATTGCTGAGTAAAAAAAATCGTTTATCAAGTTCCTCTGTTGTCTGTATCACTTGCTGTTCCACATCAGCAATTATGCTCTCAATTTCATACTTCGGAGCTATGAGCCCTGCTATATCAAGCCAGTCTCCGGAGGCAGCTTCAGAATCAGTAACAAAACGAGGATCGGGAGTAAGGACAGACCGGAGTTCCTCCAGAGAATTAAAGTCATGAGCCCTCAGAAAATTAACAACAATATTCCCGAGATATCTGTTAACTGCAGTCTCATATATTTCAAGCCCCTTTTCCAAGGCTGATCTGCGGATTTTTACCCCGTTATAATAATAGGTCTGGGTTGAATGCCCGGCTCGTTTTCTTAGATCCCTGAGCCTTTCTAATCCGGCATAAATATTATTAACAGTATAGGGCGTAAGTAGATGAAAGTTTAAATGATCAAATTTGACCGGTGCTTTTCTATTATCACGCTTCGGCCATTTCCGGGAATCCCTTATGGTTCCGATACTTCTCAAATTTATTGCCGGGACTAACAGTGTTTCACCATCATTCTCGAAGAGGTATGAAAAGGGAAATTCTGTCGTATCCGAATTGCTGTAATGCCGCCCCATAATCAAGCTGAAAGCCCCTACTTTCATGGGCCAGAGCATATAGGAATCAGAAGCCATTTTTGTCCCTCTCTCAATAATTCCCTGATGATTAGGACCAAGTTTGTACATATGGTTACTCTGATTTGAGCCGCTCCCCGCATTTGTGAATGAGACAAGGCAAGCAATCATGAGTGTGGATTTATGATGAGTGACGGTATACGGTCCGGCAAAGATAGAGCATGCTTCACCATGTAAACCACCGCAATTTGCAAAAAAAACCGAGTTTTCAGCAGAGTACTGTTTTGACAACTGTGTTGCCTGTCCGATAAAGCATCGATCTATGAGGGTATTCTCAGATACTGAGCCGCCTTCGCATATAATAAAATCTTTTGCTATTACATTTATTCCTACATAGGATGGATCTTCCCTGCAGCTCCTGATTGTACCGTTTGACAGCTCTCCTACCCCTTCAAGAACTGCGTATGAATCAACTTGTAAATTCTTTAGAATCTGGCAGTTGTTGATATGTACATGAGAACCAATAACACCATGCCTTGCAGTACGTTTTACGGTATATTCCCGTATCATCCGCTGCAGATTGGTAATGAGTTTTTTACGGTGCCGGTATAATGCAATCAAATAGGCTGTGTGAGCTGAAAGTGTATCGTAAATGGGGATTTCCCTGCCCCCTCCCTCATTAATAACAACTGCCTCTACACCGTTACCGAATGATGTTTCCTCATCAACTGTGATGATTTCAGTATTTATGATCACAGTATCATGGCCTATTTCGTAGTTTGCAATATGATGATTTATATTTTTTATGAGAGCATTATCTCCCACACTGACATTGTGAAGTTCTGCATTAAAGATTCCACAGGGCATTGAGATTCCGCTTTTTAAGGTAATTGTCCTTGTAAATGCGCCAAGATATATCTCACCGGAGAAAATTACCTGCCTGATTCTATCCGGGTTAAAGGGATCTTTAACCTTGACTGTGTCCCATGATTCAGCAGAACAGTTGTTTTCTTTCAGGTTCTGTATCTCTTTCTGAGTAAGTTCTCGGTAACCAACTTGTTTTTCTGTTTTCATGATTCAAGTATATGTTATAATTTTCAGCATGAAAAGGAAACAATTTCAAAAATCTACTTTTTTTCAATTGTCTTATGGTTGAAGCCTATTAAATATGGGGTGGAACTCCGACAGAATGGTTGGGTCTGAAGTGGATGCACCCTGCCTGGCGCAACACAAATAATAAAACCGCTCATTCCTGAGCGGTTTTAATAATGTTCGGGAGCGACGGGGATTGAACCCG
>JAGLNY010000204.1 GCA_023139255.1 Spirochaetales bacterium | reverse complement strand
GATAACCAGCTTCGCCACGCCCCCACAACGCAATAGAAAATGCACTAATTTTTGGGTTTTGTCAATAGGTCCTTGCTGGTTTCTTCTACGTAGAAGGTTATAAAATCGTACTGTAATCAGTCTAAAATGAAAGACTATTTATTTTCCGCGCATCTTATGGACTTCTCATGGTATACTGGCATCTAAAATAGAAAAAAACTAATTAATATGATGAGGTTGAGCGGGTTATGCAGGAACAGATTCTCTTATTTTTTCAGAATATTGCCTCAAACACTCTCGATGTTTTGTTTGTGGTAATAACATTTTTCGGTGAACAGGAAGTCTTTATAGCGGTTATCGGTTTTGTTTTCTGGAATATCTCCCGAAAAAAAGGTATAACCTTGGGAATTGTACTGCTTTTCTCGGCTTCGATAAATGAAGGACTAAAATTGATCTTCCGGGCTCCCCGCCCCTTCCAGGTTCTTGATGAAATAACAGGCAAAAGACTATCAACGGCAGAAGGATATGCCTTTCCAAGCGGACATACGCAAAGTGCATCAACCTTCTATATCAGTCTTGCCTATATAATCAGGAAAAAATGGTACACTCTGGCCGCTATATTTCTATCTCTACTCGTAGGTATTTCACGTGTCTATCTGGGAGTGCACTGGCCGATTGACACAGCAGTTGGGTTTGTACTGGGAATTTTCATTGCTGCCCTGCTCTACCCTGTAATCCTGAAGTGGGTTAGTGATGACAGAATTCTCAAATTTCTTACAATCGGTTTCGGCTTGTTTACCCTTACAGCATCAATCACATTAGCCCTTCTGGAAACTTTTTCAGTAATTCCTGCTGAAGTCTACACCAACATGATGAAATCCTCAGCGCTGTTTTCAGGACTGCTTTTAGCCTCATTCCTGTCAGAGACACATATCAAATTCGGCAATGATGGGTCTATTACCATAAAAGTAGTCCGTTACCTTATAGGACTCGCGACATCTTTCATGATTTTGAGCGTCAGCAAGTTAGTCCTTCCGGATATTGCGGCAATTGCATTCTGCAGATATTTCCTTACAGCATTCTGGGCATTTGCCCTATTTCCGTTTATTGGAATACGGACTGGTCTCTTTCAACGAAGTGATAGTTAGTGGTCTTAAAAATCACTTTAAGTTGAATCACCCTATTGACTGTTGTCTGTATTTAGATAACAATCTAAATATCTAAGAAACAGGATTGTTTTATGGCTAATGTGTTCCGGGCTCTCTCTGACCCTACGCGACGGGAAATCCTAAAACTCTTACAAAAAGGTAATTTAAATGCCGGACGGATTACTGAAAATTTTGATATGAAAGCCCCGTCTATAACACATCACTTACACATTCTCCGGAATGCAGGACTAGTGCAGAGTGAGAAAAAGGGTCAGCAAATGATCTACAGCTTAAACACCACCGTACTTCAGGATGTCTTAAATTGGATTCTGGAGCTCCAGGGGAAATCAAAATGAAAAAAATCAATCTTCTCTATATACCAATTGCAATCACCATTATCGGAACGATTTTATTGTATTCAAGAATGCCTGATCAGGTGCCCATGCATTGGAACTTTTCAGGACAGGTCGACAGTTGGCGTCCACGATATTTCATCTTCTTTACAGCACTGCTGCCTGCTCTCTTTGTCGTACTTCTCCGGGTACTTCCCGGTATAGATCCCAAATCTGAAAGCTATAAAAAGCACGGGAAGGCATACGGTATTGTCGCTCTTGTTGTAATATTGTTTTTACTTGGAATGCACTGGGTAATTATTCTGTACTCACTTGGAGTTCCCGTGAAGATTGATGTCATTATCAGGGTGCTAATCGGGATATTATTTATCACAATCGGCAACTATTTACCGCAGGCAAAGCAGAATTATACTTTTGGTATAAAAACTCCCTGGACTCTGGATAATGAAGAAGTCTGGAACAGATCTCATCGTTTCGGCGGTTTCGCATTTGTTATCAGTGGAGTAATAACCATTTTTTCAGTTGTCCTCTCACTTTTTTGGGATGCATTCAATATAAAAATTTCGTTTTGGGTTGTAATTCTTTCCTGTGTCGGTGCTGCAGTCATTACTACAGTATATTCATATCTCGTATACCGTAAGATTTCCGAAAAAAAAGAGAGCTAGATAAGTTTGTTTACATCTTCAGCGGTGAGTTTCAGCGCTTCCTCTTCATCTTTTTTGTATTTATCCGGAAGGGCTATATTACTTTTCCCATGCTTCAGGTAGACACCATAGCGGCCGGAATAGAGGGCGAGCGGATCCCCGCTGCTGCTTTTACCAAAATCCTTAATCACTGCAGAACCATTTTTTCCACGTTTAGGCGCAGCAAGCAGTGCTAATGCCCGATCGAAAGCAACTGTATAGACATCGTCTTCTTTTTTCAGGGAACGAAACTCTTTATTGTGCCCAACATACGGTCCAAAACGGCCTATATTCACTATAACGGGCTTTCCTGTCTCCGGATGGGTTCCTAATTCTCTTGGAAGACTAAGCAATTTGCTGATTTCATCGATCCCGAGATCCTGATGATTTTTCCCAGACAGGATACTTGCCCTTCGTGGCTTAGGGTTTGCCTCTGTTTTTTCTCCTAACTGAAAATAGGGTCCGTATCTACCGATCATGTAATATATCGGGAGACCGCTGGGCTTATCATAACCAATAGGTTCAGGGCCAAGTTTCTGCAAAGTAATAAGCTTTTCCACATCAGAATCCGTAATAGCAGCCGGTGTCAGGTCTTCCGGGATTGAGGCGTGCAGTTCCTCGCCTGTTTCTTCATCAGTACAGAGGATATACGGCCCGAATTTGCCAATCCTGATGCCGTCAACTAATGTTATCTGCGGCAGTTTAATTTTCCGGGAATCTGCTGGTTTTATCTCTTTTTCCTGGATATCAACCTTGTTTTTCAGCCCCTTTGCCCCGCTGTAAAATCTTTTCAGGTACTTGATACGGTCGATTTTTCCCAGTGAAATTTCATCAAGCGCATTCTCCATCTCAGAAGTGAAGCTGTATTCAATCAGGTCAGGAAAATTCTTTTCAAGAAGCTGTACGACACCAAACCCGATAAAGGTTGGGACAAGGGCTGTCCCCTGTTTCCGCACATATTTCCGCTCAAACAGCGTATTGATAATCGCAGCATATGTTGACGGCCGTCCTATCCCCATATTTTCGAGTTCTTTGACTAGTGATGCCTCAGTAAATCTGTTTGGCGGTTTTGTTTCATGCCTGACAGAATCCAAAGAATCAAGAGCAAGCTTCTGACCAGGTTCCATCGCAGGAAGAAATGTTTCCTTATTATCTAATGCTGCTTCAGGGTCGTCTTTTCCCTCGACATACACTCTGAGAAATCCAGGAAATATAATTCTTGATCCTGTTGCTGTGAACCTGGCTTTACCAGCATCTACTTTAACCGTTGTAAGGGCTTTTTCTGCTTCTGCCATCTGACTTGCGAGAGTCCGCTTCCAGATTAAGGTATAGAGAGAGAGCTCCTTACCATCAAGCCCGGTAGAGTCGGGATGCCTGCATATCTCACCAGCAGGTCTGATAGCTTCATGTGCTTCCTGAGCCCCTTTTGTTGATGCATTGAATTTTCGGGGAATTTTAGTAAGATACTCCCTTCCGTATGATGCCTCTACAGCATTCCTGGCAGCTGTAAGACCTTCTTCACTTAAACTTGGTGAGTCGGTCCTCATATAGGTAATAAGCCCGCTTTCATACAATCTCTGTGCAATCCGCATTGTTTCACGGGTAGAGAGACGCAGTTTCCTGTTTCCCTCCTGCTGTAGTGTAGATGTTGTGAACGGTTGTGCCGGCTTGGTCCGATTTTTTCTTTCCTGGATATCCCCTACTATCCAATCCGATGTCCGGATTTCCTGCAGCAGGTCTTCAGTCTGCTTCTCACTGAGGCGCAGCACCTGATTTTTCTCACTATATTTACCGGTCGTTGAATCGAAATCCTTGCTTCCCGCTATCCGGATACCATCAATAGATTCAAGTTTCGCCTCAAAGTGGTAATCAGAGGAATCATCACATCTACAGAGTTTTGCTTTCGCATCCCAATATGTGCTTGAGGAAAAAAGAAGCCGTTCCCGTTCCCGTTCAACAATTAAACGCAGCCCCGGGGACTGCACACGCCCTGCAGAGAGCCCGAATGCTATCTTTTTCCAGAGCAGCGGTGAGAGGGTATATCCATATAGTCTGTCAAGAATTCTCCTGGTTTCCTGGGCATTCACGAGGTGTTCGTCAATTTCGCGCCCGGATTCAAGAGCCTGATGTATTGCTTTTTTAGTAATTTCATGAAAAACCATTCTTTTATAAGGAATTTTAGGTTTCAGCTGGTCCACAAGATGCCAGGAGATGCTTTCACCCTCACGATCCTCATCTGTAGCCAGCAACAGAAGATCCGCCTCTTTCATTTTGCTTTTTATTTCACGGATAATCTTACTTTTTCCCCTCGGCAGGATATAAAGCGGTTTAAAGTCATGTTCAACATCAATTCCCAGCTTTGCCCATTTTTCAGCTTTATATTTTTTCGGAATGTCTGAGGCTGACTGCGGCAGATCACGGATATGACCGATACTTGCTTCTATAATATAGTTGGAAGGAAGAAAACGTTTTATTGTCCGGGCTTTTGTCGGAGATTCCACTATTACAAGTACTTTACCGCTCATTTGCTGATCCTTCTTTTGAAAAATTTAATCGTAGCGTTCTCTTTTGTACCTATCATTTTTAATAAAAGTCAAGTGGCTTTGTACCGAAAATTATTCTCTGCTACCCTCAACTGCACTGTACAGGGCAGAGTAATCAGAGTGCTAATAGAGAAACAATTTCTTAATATACAAGTATTTATCCATCCGGTTTCTGGGGTTTCGGATTATAAGATATAAATTTTCGAAATTCTTTGTCGGGAAGGAGAAATAATCCGGGAATTCCGCATAACATCATGCTGGAAGCTATTACCCATTGAAGGGGAAGGAATTCTCCCAGCCATCCGCCAAGTGCCATTGCTATAGGCATCAGCCCGGATAACAGCATTCCAAGAAGGCTGAAAACCTTCCCGCGCTTATCAGGGTCAATTGTCAGCTGCATTACTGTCTGCAGCAGGATGTTTACTATTGAATTAAGTACCCCGCAGATAAGGGCAATGGTGAGCATTACCGGGAAAATGGGAAAAAGAGGAATCAGCACATAGAGAAATGTAAAGATTATCAGGCTGTAGATAAACCAATAAAATCGTTTTTCAGGAAGTATTTTCCTGACTGAGATAAATACCATCCCAAGAAGGCTGCCGACTGCTGAAATCGCCATGAATATTCCGTAGCGGGCCGGGCCAAGTGAGGCTGTTCGCTGGAAAAACGGCAGAAGGAGTATAAAGCCGATTGTGGCAAAGAAATTTAGGACAGCCCCCACAGCCAGCAGTGTCCTGATTCCTTTATTGCCCCAGACATAGGCATACCCTTCCTTCATATCCTGGAAAAATGTGAGTTTTTCAGGATTATGAGTATGTGCAGGTATGGTTATGAATATTTCTGTGAAGCTTGAGAAAAGATATGATATTCCATTCAGCAGGAACATAAGCGGAGCGCCCAGGGTGATATAGAGAAATCCCCCAAGGCTGTTTCCTGCAATTCTGCTGCCGGAATGTATAAGTGCGAAGGCAGAGTTGCCTTTTTCCAGTTTGTCAGCAGGAATCAAATCAGGAAAAACTGAACCTATCGCCGGGTCGAAAAAA
>JAGLNY010000203.1 GCA_023139255.1 Spirochaetales bacterium | reverse complement strand
TTTAGCGAAGGCTCATTGTACAGAGCGGCTCATAGTAATGAGCAACCCTGTAGTCTGAGTCAACTTACTGCATTAAATCTTGTTGGTCAATACGTACTACGTCCGTCCGGTTCCCTGATCTCAAAACCTGTTTTGCATGCCTCCTTAATATGCTTTACTGTAGAGTTGACATTGACCAGCTTGCTGCAGATTGATAGACTAAATGCAGTGAAAATAATAAAATATTTCAGAAATAGTATGAATCTGCTTATATATCTTCTGGTGATGTCAGTTGTTGTCTCTTGTATCTCGTGTGCATCAGATGAAATTGTTTTCGTCATAGATCCTGCTTTCAATACTTTTTTTCTTAATGACAATACATTGAGAAAAGATTTGAGCAGTGCAGCCAAGTCATATAATTTCTCTCTGGTATTTCTTGAATATGATTCACTAACGAAGAATTCAGGAAGTTCTACCGATAAAATTGTACTCGAACTTAAAAAATCACTTGAGCAGGGGAGCCGTTTTATACTGTCTCCTATGTTTTCCAGTTTAGTGGTTTCTGACAAGCCTTCTGAGGATCAGGTTATTTCTCTTCTGAGGGGAATTCTACCGGAACAAGTCGTGATATGGATCCCGGATAAGGAAGCTTTGCTTGGCAACTATCATAAAATAATTCGTGACAATACAAAAGGATGGTACGATGCCGGATTATTTGCCGGAGAGAATGCAGGTGGTAATAAGGTTGCATTTTTGTATATCGTCAATGACATTGCAGGTGAGGCCTGCGCCCAGGCATTTGCGAAAGGTACAGAAGAATCGAGTGGGTATGGGACTGAGATACTTTCTTTTCCAAAATCTGCCCCGGTTTCAGAAATACGAAAGACTCTTGAGTCTCTGAAGAATGAAAATATTTCAATACTTGGGATCTATGCAGGCGTAAAAACAGCAGATATAATACAGCTGGCCAGAGAGTTTGATTTATTTATTATATGTGAACAGGCAGAATGGATTTTGGGAGAAACAGCTGGGAACTATGGGACGATTAGGGAAAATTTTCCTGCCGAATTTGAGATAATATTCTCTTTTTTGAGGCAAATGGCTACAGAGGAACTTCCAGATGATGTGGAAAAGCTTTCGAAAAGTCCATTGGTTGTCCAGGGGATTATGGATTTTACTGAAATCAAGTGAGGAGATATTAAATGGCTCATTCGCCAAAAAAATCAATAAAAAGAGTGGTATTTTTTGTTATCGTACTAGCATGCATACTGGTTAGCATTCCCGCTGTTGATTACACAACATCAATTCATGTAGGAATTGAACCGGATCAATCCAATGTATATACCTTAACCAGTGGTTTGGATTTGCGGGTTCTTGGTGGACGAGGGGTGTTCGGGGCAAAACTTTCGGTAGATTATCTTCCCAAAAACACGCGCAATTACCACAGTACACCTACATCAGGGAACATGTTCATAATATCCGGATATGGTTTAATTCAAGCTTCAATTTACTACGGGGACCTGACTTTTTATGCAGGGCCGGGAACCAGTTTATATATAATGCCGGGTATTGCAGCCCCAAATACTTTTGCCAGTTTAGCTGAAGATTCAGTTTTACATCTTACTTTAGGTACAGCTTATAACTTATACCCTCTCCAGGTTTTTGCTGAGGTTGAAATAGACCTGGATATATCTATGTGGATATTAGGAATTACCAGACCGAGAATCCGGGTTGGGGCAGGGTTCCTGCAATAAGGTAATTATGAGAAAATTGGAATAAAACGTAGCTTTATTCTTTGATTTTTACAATTGCCTCATTTGATAAGACTGGAAAAATTATCTTGAATTTGATTAACAAGAACATGATATGACTCTTTACGTACAGTTGCGGCGGTATGATAGATATACGGCAT
>JAGLNY010000202.1 GCA_023139255.1 Spirochaetales bacterium | reverse complement strand
TCGCAGATTATATCATCTTTTACTGCCAGTCCGGAATTCTCCATAACCAAGCCGTCATCAGCTAATAAAAATCTGCCTAAAACAAGTTTTCCCATTCATATCCCTCGGCTTATTTATTTATATATGCCATACTAAAAAATGGTAGCACATGTACGTACAAATGTCAAATTATTTGTTCATGGATTATTTTGCGCGTTCAGTATTTTCCGGTTTCAATATTCTTTACAACATATAAGATCTATGTTAGCATACCTATAAACGTATGAGGTATGATGTATAAGGTGGATGTGATATGAATAGAGTAACTGAACACCCAATCCTTGGCTCCATGGAAACTGTAAAACAAGTTGAAATCACCATCGATGGGAAAGTGATTACTGCCCTGGAGGGTGAAACAATAGCCGCTGCATTGTCAGCTAATAATATACGGATTTTCAGGCAGACCACCAGATTTAAAACGTTCCGAAAAATATTTTGCGGTATAGGTCAGTGTACTGACTGTATTATGATAGTAGATGGAAAACCTAATGTACGGACCTGTGTTACGCGGGTAAAAGCCGGAATGTCGGTAAGAACACAAATCGGCAGAGGAGAAGAGATCTTCCATGAAAGAGATTGATCTCCTTGTAATCGGGGCAGGCCCTGCAGGATTAGGTGCCGCGATAGAAGCCGGACGATATGGTGCCAGTGTAATAATTGTGGATGATCAGGATAAACCGGGCGGACAGCTGTTCAAACAGATTCATAAATTTTTTGGGTCTAAAGAGCATCAGGCAAGTATCCGGGGTTTTCAAATTGGTCAGGAATTATTAGCAGAAGCAGGTGCCCTGGGGATTGAGATAAACCTCAGTACAAAAGTTACCGGCATTTTTGATGATAAAATAGTATCCCTTATTACAGATGATGAAAACGTGAGCTCCATCAAGCCGCGAAAAATCGTACTTGCAACAGGCGGTGCTGAAAAAGCCCTGACTTTCCCCGGATGGACCCTGCCGGGTGTTATAACAGCCGGGGCTGCCCAGACTCTGTGCAATATTGAGAGAGTCCTGCCCGGAAAAAGAATCGTCATGATCGGCAGCGGAAATGTCGGATTGATTGTTAGTTATCAGTTGCTTCAGGCAGGTGCCGAAGTTGCAGCATTAATTGAAGCTGGAAATAAAATTGGAGGGTATGCTGTACATGCTGCCAAAATAAAAAGGGCAGGCATTCCCATTATTATGGGTCATACTATTATAAGTGCAAAAGGTAAAAACCAGGTAGAAGAAATTGAAATCATCGCTCTGGACAAGAACTGGAATCACATACCCGGGTCTGAGAAAAGTTTTAAAGCTGATACTATCTGTCTTGCAGTTGGGTTGAATCCTGATACACGCCTGGCAAGGCTTGCAGGATGCAGGATGGAGTATTATCCGTCTTTGGGAGGATTCCTGCCTTTACATGATGTAAACATGGAATCAAGTATAAACGGGATATTCGTAGCAGGTGACCTTGCAGGTATAGAAGAAGCAAATACTGCCCTTGATGAAGGCCGGCTCGCAGGGATCAGCTCTGCTGCTTCTCTTGGATATATAAAAAAGGAACTGTTTCCGGAACTGCGGAAAGAGATCTGGGGCAGACTGGGTTCTCTTAGGGATGGATCTTTAGGTGCAAAACGATTATCGGCAAAAAGAGAGTTAATTGGGGAAAAAGAGATCCATACTGACTTGTCCGATAGTAACACTCCCGATCAGCCCGCTGACTATACCCTGAAGGATTTTCAGGAATCACCCGGATTCCCGTCTGAAAATCGTATAAAACGAGGGGCTGTAGCCTGTATTGAGTGTGCCCAGGAAATACCCTGCAATCCCTGTGTTGACAGTTGCCCCTCCGGTGCCATTATCATCAAAGACAGTATTACCAAACTTCCCTTTCTTGATCAAAACAGATGTACCGGATGCGGACTCTGTCTGGCCAGTTGTCCGGGGCAGGCAATATTCCTGCTTAATTACCATTACTCTGATTGTAAAGCCTCGGTCTCTTTCCCCTATGAATACCTTCCATTGCCGAATCCCGGGGAAACTGTAATGGGTGTCAATAGAGACGGTAAACCCGTTGCACCGGTAGAAATAATCAAGGTGGATAATAGAAAGAGAAACGATCATACAGCCATAATTACTGTGGCAGTTGATAAAATCTTTATACATGATATTCGCTCAATTAAAAGAGGTGTTCGCAAGTGACTGATGAAAAAGGGACAATAATCTGCAGATGTGAGGAGATCACTCAGGAAGAGATTGTGAATGCTATCCTGGAAGGGCATACAACTATCAAATCAATAAAAAGGGCGACAAGGGCAGGAATGGGGTTCTGTCAGGGTCGTACCTGTGAATCACTTATAAGAGATATAATCTCATCTGTAACGGGAACTGCCAAAGAGTATATTCTACCGGATACAGCAAGGAACCCTGTTGAACCTATCAAATTAATAAAATTGGCTGAGACACCATTAGATAATAAATGATATATGAGCCAACCGTAAAATAACCGGTTTCTCCTATAATTGGCTTATCTTCTCCGGCTTTACATATCTTTGGATGGAGTATGCCGCTGCTTCCGGGGTCGTCCTGCCTTGCCTGTAGGCTTCCAGCGTCAGCTCCCCGATTCCCGGAGAAATTCCTACTGCACTGTGAAAGTTGGTTACCATAAACAGGTTATCCGGTTTCCCGACAAAACCAAAAAGCGGCTTTTTATCATCTGTATAGGCAACTACACCTGCCCACATTCTTATTATTTCCAAGTCATCCAGTCCCGGGAAAAGTGTAAGCACTTTCCGTGCTACCCTTACCGGTCCCTCATATGTTGACCGGCAGTTGTAATCAGCCCCATCGGTTGTTGCCTGGGCCATAACAATATTTCCCGATGCTGTCTGCCCCAGACAGGCTCCGACAACCATTTCAGATGTATTCTCCGGAGGAACAAACAGACTCCCATCCGTTACCATCCCGCGAATCATCCGGGGCACCGCCATACTTACCATTGCTTCACCACGTTCATATTTAACCGGGATATCAATACCCGCCATAGCGGCAATATCTTTTGTCCATGCGCCTGCAGCCATAATAACAAACTCTGTTTTTATTCTCCCTGCTGTTGTTTCAACTGCAGATATCCGGCCTCCAGTCATCTCAAGTGCAGTTACTGATGTTTGAGTCAATATTTTCGCACCGTATCTCCCGGCTGTAGAGGCAAGTCCATTTGTTATATTAAAGGGGTTAATAATCCCTTCCCCGGGACAATAGACAGCACCTATTATCTTGTTTGGGTCAAGGGCAGGTTCCTGCTTAACAGCCTGCCCCGGTGTAATCATTTCAATCTCCTGCAAGCCCATGCGGTGACATCTGCTTACAAGA
>JAGLNY010000201.1 GCA_023139255.1 Spirochaetales bacterium | reverse complement strand
TCAGGCAATAATGCTGAAAAATCATTATCAAAAACATAGGTATCACTATATTCCGGATTCTGCAAATCACCGGCACGTTCGTTCCCCGGACAGAGATAACAGGCGGGATCGTGTGCAGGTCCTTCCGGAGTATGCGCGTCTTCAGTTTGCCCCTGCCACGGCCTTTTGGTCCTGTGCGGTGAGACTAAAATCCATTCCCCGGTTAGCGGATTATATCTTCTATGGGGATGTTCCTGTAAATTCATATAGTTTTTCTCCATGGACTTCATGATGGCCTTATGAAATTATAAGCTTGTACACGTGTACATTAAATGATATACTGGTACTTGTCAATTCTGATTAGCTGTATTCAGCAGATTTTATGGATTAATTTTACACGGGAGAATCGTACGGTGAGTGCACATAAGAAAGCGAAAAGTAAATCAATAACCCGGAATGATGTAGCAGAGAGAGCGGGAGTAAGCTCTGCCACCGTATCACGGGTCTTTAATGTGCCCCAAACTGTCAACCTGGATAAACGTGAGGCGGTTTTTGCTGCGGCAAAGCAGTTGGGCTATCGACCAAACAAGTCGGCAAGTGCGTTGCGGCGAAATGGGACAGGCATAATTACGCTTGTTGAGTTCAAGAAGCCTGAGCGAAGCTATTACTGGGGAGATATCCCAAACTTTACTTGGTTCTATGCTGACATTGTCCGCGGGATTACTGAAAAACTGGATTCTACCATGTATTCGCTAAACATTGAGACTGTGCATACCGAGGAATCCCTAAAGAACGCAGCAGAAGTTTCGGATGGATTGATTTGCTACGATGTGGATATGCCCGAAGAAGCTGAGGCTGTGAAAAAACTGGGTATCCCGTACATACTTGCGCATCATACCAGGGATTTTTCGGGGTTTAACCGATGCTCGACAGACAATTTTGCGGGTGGAAGGGTACAGGCTGAAACGCTATTTCGGATGGGCGCTGCCAGGCCCGCCTATATAACCGGTTTTACTGAGGAAGTGATGCCCCACAAAGAGCGACTTGAAGGATTTATGGATTGTTGGTTGAATACTGGCAGCAGTGAACCCATTGTCATCAACTGCCGTCCGGGAAGGGAAGGTGGGGAATCGGTTGCCGGACACGTTGCACATTTACTGAAAACAGGAATTTGTGATGGAATCGCCGCAGTAAATGATATTACCTTAATTGGGCTGCTCAAGGTGCTGTCCGGGAAACACAATGGGCTGGTTGATGATGCTTTGCCTTTGTGCGGATACGATGCAGTACCGTTCAGGGATTTATTGCCCTATACTTTTGCCAGTGTAGATATTTCACCAAGGGCACTCTATGCACGGGCCGCAGAAATCCTGGTAAATAAGTTGGTATCTCCAAAAAGAGATACAGGAGAGACCAGCGAGGTGTTTGCTCCCTCGCTTTCCCCATCAAATTAAGTAATATATTTCATTTTAGTCTCTTGAGAATATCATCCAGTTCCTCTTTTGTGATTTCACCCTTGGCAAACCGGGTTTTTGCGATTGTAACCGGGTTTTCTGAAGAGTACATATCTTCATACCTGTGGTATGTATGTGTACGCCCCCTTGTTACCGCAAAATAAATAACAAGTCCTATGAGAACAACAATTACTAACATTATAATAATACCTCCAAGTGACATGATAGATGGTGATAAGGTACCAAAGCCCATAAATCCCCTGTCAAAAATTGAGTAACCATGATTAAACATATAATCCTCCCGGGAATATTGATAAATTAGTAGTTTAAGTTTTCTAAAAAATAATTAAAGGCTTATAAAAACACTCAGGTAAAAAACCATACTACGATAAAACCAAGATAATTCAAGATGCTTAAGAACAGAATAAGATAAGGTTGAGATTCCTTAATGTGGTGGCGATGGTGCAGCCTTTCCCACTCATCAACCTGTTAGTCAATTAACTGAAAATAATCAGGAGATTCTTCATTATTTGGAAAATTAGCAAAAAAGTTCCCTGATGGGTAATTCTCCCAGGGAAATGGGCAGATATAAGAATACCAGTTTTTGGATTAAAGAAATTGCAGCTTCAACTCTTTGAAACGACTAAATCCACGATCTGCAGTAGCCAGTACAGCATCATGGCGGATTGACATGGCTGCTAAAAGAATATCGGGAACTTCATTTCCTTTTGCCGAGTGGATAAGGGAGAGATGCTTAAATATTCCAAATGTCATTTCATCTATTTCTGTAAAACTAGCATTGGGCAGGTTTTCCAAAGCCTCAATAAATGCCCATGCTTCATCTGGAGGTGAGGGCTCCCTGAATATTTTTGGATTGGTAACCAGTCTGAGGAATGATGCAGCTATTTGTGGAGAAAAAAGGAACTGAATGCGGCCCAATAATCCCTCCTGAAGTATTTTTCTGGAGTCCTCATGGTATGGACTGTCCTGGCGAAAGGAATAGACCCACAGATTAACATCCCATAGGATCATCGGTACACCTCATTCTGTTCTCCTTCCTTATGGATAGTATCCCATGAATAATCAGCATGCAGGCCGCCAGTGGATTTAGAAACAGGGAGTACTTTCTGTATGCTTCCATTTTCTTTACGTAGGCGAATTTTCAACCCGTCAACAATAAGTCTGGTAAGTGTGGTATGTTCGATAGCTGCCTGTATTTTAGCCTCGGAAATAAGGTCGTCAGGAAAATTTAATGTCGTTTTCATACAGACATATTACCATACATACAGATATCTGTAAATACTTCATTAGCGAATAAAATTAGATTATCTGCTATCTTTAGCTGCTTCCAAATTCATCGAGAAACCTTTCAGATGAAGAACGATTAAAACAGGTTATACACCCCTTTACCCGCAGAAGATCCTTCCATGGCCCTTTCCGGGCACTTTTTAAGATGGCCACTTTTATTAAACCATGTAATGCCTCCTCAATATCATCAAGAATCCATCCGCAAAGCATCCCGAAGCCCCGAAACTGATACAACTTTCTCTGTTTTACTTCCAAAGAGTACCGACCCCTCAGAATTAGTGATGCTTCATGCATTGTGAGTTTTAATGGATATTTCCGGATTAGTTTTATTATTTCTTTTTCCCCTGCTGCATAATGCTGCAGAGTTTCACTGCAAACATCACATCCAAAACATGCTTCCGGCTCAGCGGATAGTGCTGCCAGAAGGGATTCTCTTCTGCATTTCTCGTAATTAGTGAAGATTGACAGAAGTACACTTTCACGGTAATCCTGATCATTTTTGCTGTCGTTGCTGTCGTTGCTATTGCCGCTGCCACTTCGGATGTGTGATTTTTCACAATCCTCAACTCCGAGCAGCATAACTGTTTTTGCCGGCTGCTGATCCCTGCCCGCACGGCCTGTCTCCTGGAGATATGCCCCGACAGAAGAGGATAGGGTGGTGTGAATTACTGATCTAATATTTGGTTTGTCTATACCTAGTCCGTACGCCGATGTTGAACAGAGAATGCCATCTTCGGAGGAATAAAACCACTCCTCAATCACTTTCCTCTCTTCTTTTGATAACCCGGCATGATAGTAAAATATCCGATTGTCCTGCAGACGCATGCGGAGCCTAATAGCCGTTTGCACTGCCCTCTTACGGGTTCCACAGAAAATGATAATTGGACGATTCATTCC
>JAGLNY010000200.1 GCA_023139255.1 Spirochaetales bacterium | reverse complement strand
CCTTGTATCAAATGCACCGGGTGACTGCAAAAAACATATTTTTTTATATGTGCAATTGTTGCAGACGCGGCCGTTGCGGTAAATGCAGTAATTTGACCTATTCTCAGCTGCCCAAGTTTTCTTCCTACTTCCAAATAAGAGGGGCGGAATGTGGTTCCCCATTCACTTACCGTATGTGCCTCATCAATAACCGCATGCCCAATATTGAGTGCTGCCAGCTTTTTTAGTACCGATTTCTGCTGAAGTGTTTCCGGATTAGTGAGTATAAATGAAATGTTGCCGGCAGCTAATTCCACCCAGAGTGCCATACGTTCTTCACGTGATTGTCCCCCAATAAGTTTTGCAACGGAAAACCCTGCTTCCTGCAGTCGTCTTGCCTGATCGGATATAAGGGAGAGTAGGGGAAATATAATAAGTGTTATGGAATCCAGCAGTACACCTGGGAGGGAGAAACAGAGGCTTTTTCCTGAACCGGTAGGAAGAATAACAATCTGGTTCCGGAAGGATTCAGCCTGAATTTTTTCACCAAAGAATCCACAGCCTTCAAGAATGTTGCTTATGACCAATCTCTGGAAAGGAAAAAGTCCGGGTATTCCGAATATATCTTTGGCTGTCCGGGAAATGATATCAATGGGACCGGGTAAAGGTTCCCGGATATTTTCTATATTATCTGATACTTTCTGATTGTCCACACTTCTTTATACCGGGAATATGGCGAGGAAAATTCAAATTCCCTGTAAAAAAAGAGAATAGTATCATTCAGCCCACATCCTTCACCCTATTAGCAATTTTATTTGGTTTTTTACTTCACTAGATCAAGCTATGCTCACTTAAAAAATTCTGTTTTTTGCGAATTAGGTCCGGCACTTAATCAAAAATTTCCATGCGATTTTCCCCAAATATCTGCAGTTAACATAGAATATTATCAAAAGGTCACTTCAAAACCTGAACAAAAGCATATAACCCCTTAATGATTACAAACATCTTACTATTTCTACAGTTTTAAGAAAAATTAATCCATCACAATCAGGACACACAGCTCCAGTTGCTGTCTGTATAACACACGAAAAATCATAGTATTTTTTGCAGACTGGACAGTAGTACATCTTATCCACAATGGTTTTCCCACAACTTGAACAGATCATTTTAAAAGGTTTGCCCTCAGAAACAATGACATGTTTAAATTTTTTGGGGGACCACCTAATAGTTCTGTATAGGTTTTTCTTCTTAAATATTGACATGAGATGTATACCTTTTATAAATAGCAGTCTCAATGGTTTTGTCAAAGAAGATATAATCAGGATTTCTCAGTGACCATCCATTAGTTACAGATCCATCATCAGATATTACAGCAACAGCAATTCCAGTAATGGCATCTGGTTCCTCATGACAATAATTTTGTTCATACAAAAAGTCCGATATGTACTTAGTTTTCGCAATTATTACCTGTGCTTCTTTTTCTTGCATCATACCCATATGCTACCCTCCCTATTCTATACAGTCACATCCTTTAGATACACACTCTAATGGTGTTATAATAATAGAATAAACAGTTTTATTCAATTGCTAATACAACCACTGATTGTAATACTTAGATTATTACTAATAAACGAGAGAGTTATATGACTGACATACAAAAGGTATTAGCTACAAATGTTAGGAATCTTCGTAATGAAAAGGGACTAACTCAGATCCAATTATCAGATCTTTGCGATTTGTCGACTAACTATATAGGATTACTGGAAACAGAAAAGGTCTTCCCCTCTCCTACTGTTATTGAAATACTTGCAGAGAAACTAGGAATAAAATCTTATGAATTGTTTTGTGGAGATGCATCTATCCAGAACATCCTTAAACAGGTGCATATACTTAAGAAAACATTAGCATCCCTCAATATTGAGATTGATGAGTTCACAGATAAATTTGACAAATCATAAATTCATTCTGACTTATAACAACTTCCTCAATATTATCAAGAATCCATCCTGAAAGGGTGCTAGATCTGTGATTCTGATACAATCTACTTCCTCTCTTCTTTTGAAAATCCTACATGATTATAGAAAACCCGATTCTCCTGCAGTCGTCTTGCCTGATCGGATATGAGGGAGAGTAGGGGGAAAATAATAAGTGTTATGGAATCCAGCAGTACACCCGGGAGGGAGAAACAGAGACTTTTCCCTGAACCGGTAGGAAGAATAACAATCTGGTTCCGGAATGATTCAGCCTGGATTCTTTCACCAAAGAAACCGCAGCCTTCAAGGATATTGCTTATGACCAATCTCTGGAAAGGAAAAAGTCCGGGTATCCCGAATGTATCTTTGGCCGTCCGGGAAATGATATCAACAG
>JAGLNY010000020.1 GCA_023139255.1 Spirochaetales bacterium | reverse complement strand
TGAAGTAACCCTTTTCTTCCAGGGGGGTATCAAGGAGAGGGAGTACATTGAAACAGCATAACGGGTTACCGTATTGATCTTTTATAACGTTATCAATACGTGTCCACAAGGGTCCCTTTCCTGCGGACCAATTCAGCTCTGGCCACGTAGAAGGATCATCAGATTCCAGCTGAACAATAAACCGTGTGCCGTCACTTTTCTGCGTACAGTCTGCATACGTAACATATTTTCCCAACCTTTTATCATACCGAACGGTTGTAGCACCCCTGATGAGAGAAAGCTCGGGATGAGATTTTAATGTCAGCTCTTTTACCCGTTTGGGCTGCCCGAGTTTCCGGTCGAGTCCTTCACGATTCCTGAGTATCCAGTCATCAAAAAAATACATTGTTTTCATTGTCTTTTTCTCCATAAAAAAAGAAGAGGGGGGTTCATCCCCCTTCTTCTTTTTTGTCTTTCGACAATTATTATCCATTATTAATACTTGATAAAAAATTGTGCCATTATACCGGAATTCAACTCGCCGCTAACCAACATTCCCGGTGCCCTGGTGGTATTACCCATCCGGTTACTTACGACCCAATAAGAGCCTCCCGGAGGTCCTGCGACTCCCGCAAATGTGTAGAATTCCTCTGAAAGTATTTCCATAATTTCAATTGTCAACTCAGTTCTTCTTTCTACACTTGATGATGACAGGGCTTCCGCTCGAAGTCTGATGACTTCTTTAATAGCCTCTGGTGGTTCTTCGCCCTTTTCGCCATTAGTGTTTGCCCATATACCCCACTGCGGTGCTATGCCGTACCCGCTGTCAATCGGCATGGCCGCCCTTACAGTAAGTGGGTTTCCAGGACCAAATGCACCCCGGCCCCCGCCAAGAGTTACCATGTCGTAAGTGCCGCCTTCCCTGACAGATGCACTAATTTCAGAGCTCAGAGGTTTGTTTGTCACTTGAATCCCAATCGCTGCCCAGTACTGCTTATACATCTCAGCTACATCCATATACTCAGGCTTGCCTGTAGTAACATAATGTATCATTTGAAGCGGCTTTCCATCCGAGCGCAGTCTGTTGCCATCCGCATCTATCCCAAGTCCTATTTCATCCAGTAGTCTATTCGCCTCAGCTACATCGTACTCAAGATAATCCTGAAAAAAGTTCTCACCATAAAAAGGTGCTCCATCGGGTACCATCATATGAGAGGGCCGCCCTCGGCCATCAAATATAAACTCATTAAGTTCGTCCCTGTTTATTGCAATAGAAAGCGCAATCCGAAATCGTTTGTCCAAATAGAGTGCTTTTAGTATTGGATCTTTACTTGACATGTTAAAACCTACACTGTTTACAACAGCGCCATACGCTTCCGGGTTCGTATTGGGAACCAGACGATAATCACCGCCACGTTCCTGCTGCTGCAGCAGTAGTGACTGGTTCGCCGTACCGCCTACATAGTAGCCGTTCAAAACGTCTACTTCGTTGGCCATTACTTTAAGGAGTTTTGTCTCCGCATTCGCAACAAGTGTAAATTCCATCCCATCCATGTATGGCAGTTGGTTCCCTTCGGTATCCACTTTCCAGTAGTACGGGTTTCGAACATACATCTGTATAGGATCATCCGGGTTATTTTGCGCTACGAACGGAGCTACTGTAGGACGTTCCGGATTTTTCCAGGTATCCCAGCCGCCGTCTTTATTGGTAAACAACTCTATCCAGCTAACAAATCCAGCATCTTTTACCAATTTATCCAGTTCATCTTTCGCGACATAACTGGCATGAAACTGCTTCAGATAATGTGCAGGTAAGAAGGGATCCCCCCGAAACCTGGTAAGGTTTTCGATAAACAATCCATAAGATGAGGGGAATGAACATTCAACCGTGTATGCATCAATTTTTTTCATTACTCCAGGTTCGCCATTAATGGTGAATCTACTCGGAACTGCCGGTGAAAGATCAAGGTTCGTGGCTACATCATCATACCAGAACATAAAATCATCAGCGGTAAAATCGACGCCGTCACTCCATTTCAGGCCCTTTCGTAAATGCAGGATATAGGTTGTCGCATCTGCATTTCCTTCCCAGCCTTCCAGCAAGTTTGGATATATTCCTGATTGCTCAGGTGTCCACTGTGCCAGGAACTCAAAAACATAATCCATTCGTGTATTTCCCGGCATTATGGAGCGCATGGTCCCGCCATATTGGCCAATTTCCTCGCCCGGCTTAACTACGATTGGGTTTTCCGGAAGCCTATCCTTTAATTCAGGAAGGTCTCCCGATGCTACCAGCTCTGCCAGCATAGGTGCCTCTTTATACACCAATGTTTTTCCGGTCTGCTGTTCATAATCATCGGCATTATAGAGCTCTATTACACCTGGCTCCACAACTTCGAAAACTGTTTCAGCAGCTGCTTCTTCCTCCTGTCCGCTTCCGAATACAAAAAACGGAATACATAGACAAATCATTACAACAATAATTTTTTTCATTTTGTTGTCTCCTTTTTAAAATATCCGGCATTTCATACGAAATACCATTAATCCTCACTATCATCTTCCTCCTTTTTTTATGAATATTTTCTACTCCACCCCTATAAGGTGGAATTTATCAGCAAAATGACAGGCAACAAAGTGATCTTTCTCATCAGGACCAGCAGCGTTCACAAGCTTCGGCTCCTCGTTCCTGCAGACCTCTTTAGCATAGTTACAGCGGGGATGGAAACTGCAGCCTCCCGGCGGGTTTGCCGGATCCGCTATCTCACCCTGCAGCTCTATCTCCTTCCTTCTTCTCTCCGGTTCTGTGTCAGGTACCGCTGAGAGTAACGCCTCAGTGTATGGGTGCTTTGGGTTACCAAAAAGCTCCTCGGTATCCGCCAGTTCCACAATTCTCCCCACGTACATAACTGCAACCCGGTCGCTTATATATTTAACTACCGCCAGATTATGCGCTATAAAGAGATACGTCAGGGTATATTCACTCTGCAATTCCTTAAGCAGATTCAGGATCTGCGCCTGTACCGATACATCCAATGCAGAGACCGGTTCATCGGCTACCACAAATTCAGGCTTTAGGGCTATTGCCCGGGCTATTGCTATCCTCTGTCTCTGCCCCCCGCTAAATGCATGCGGGTACCTGAGCATATATTCAGGTGCAAGCTTTACCGCCCCAAGCAGTTCTGCAACAATCTCTTCAAGCTCTTTCCGGTTAGTGTTTATTCGGTGGTTTACATACGCCTCGGAGACCGTCTCAAAAACAGTACGCCGGGGATTAAGTGAAGCATATGGATCCTGAAAAATCATACCCATATGTTTACGAAATTTTTTTAATAGCGGTTTATCAAGGAGCATCATATCCACCTCGCTCCCTGAGCTCCTCATATTGTAGATGATATTACCCGACGTGGGTTCAATTGCCCGCATTAAACATCTTCCGGTAGTCGTCTTCCCGCTTCCGCTTTCTCCTACCAGGGCCAGGGTTTCACCTCTTTTTATGACAAAACTTATCCCGTCAATGGCCTTTATCGTTCCAACCACTTTTCTTCTTAACCCTCTCTCGATCGGGAAATCCTTATGTAAATCCTTTACCTCTAACAGGTTGTTTTCATTTTCAAATGCCACTTACTATGCTCCTATTGATACAAAAAACAGCTCACTTTATGATTCTCATCAACATCAAACAGTTTTGGGATTTCTTTGTCACAGAGACCGGGAATAAAATCAGGACACCGGGGATGGAATGAACATCCCGTGGGTAATGCATAAGGACTGGGAACAGTCCCCTTAATTGCTTCTATCTTTTGCCGGGGCCCCTGATGTAATTTTGGTACTGAATTAAGCAGTCCTTTGGTATAGGGATGTTTGGGATTACTAAACAGCTCTTTTGTCGGGGCATGTTCAACATCTTTCCCTAAGTACATGATCATCACCTTGTCACACAGCTCCGATAATACAGCGAGATCGTGCGTAATCATTATCAAAGCCATCTGTTTTTCTTTCTGGATACGCCGTAGTAATTTAAGTACTTGTGCCTGTATGGTTACATCAACTGCCGTAGTTGGTTCATCGGCAATGAGCAGACTCGGCATACAGGAAAGGGACATCGCAATCATGGCCCGCTGCCTCATCCCCCCGCTTAAAGAGAAGGGGTAGGCATCAATAGCCTGTTCTGCTGAAAGCCCTACCATGTTTAATAGTTCAAGGGTGCGGTCCCGTGCCTCTTTACGTGTACACCCCTGATGCAGCCTGATCACTTCAATTATCTGACTTCCTATTGTATGAACCATGCTGAATGAGGTCATAGGTTCCTGGAAAATAATGGAGATCTTTTTCCCCCGTATTTTCCTAATCTCATCTCCGGACGCTTTTAGGGAAACCAGGTCCACAGTTTTTTCATCTGTCCTCAGCAGGATCCGCCCATTTTCGATACGTCCATTCTTTGGGGTTAGCCGTAAAATGGATTGTGCGGTAACGCTCTTCCCGCACCCGCTCTCACCGGCTATTCCCAAGGTTTCACCTCTATTAATACTGAAATTTACCCCGTCTACTGCCTTTACAGTCCCTTCTTTTGAGTAAAAATATGTTTTTAAATCTTCCACCTTCAGAAGGCTCTTATCATTTTCCATATTGTCTCTCTTGTTCCTTTAAATAGCACTGTAGGGATCGGCTGCATCCCTTATTCCATCCCCCACAAAATTAAACGCAAGTATTGTTATTATCACGAATAAGCCGGGGAATAATATCCAGGGTGTATTAGCCAATACCCTTATTTGCTGCGCATCTTTCAATAAAACCCCCCAGCTGATTGCAGGAGCCTGCAAACCAAGACCCAAAAAACTCAAAGCAGTCTCTCCCAGTATCATTCCGGGAACCGACAGTGTTAAGGATGCTATGATATGGCTGGAGAAAGAAGGTAACAGCTGCTGGAAGATAATCTTTTTTTCGCTTGCCCCATTCAGGATAGCAGCCATTACAAAATCTTCCTTTCTTAACGCCATAAATTTTCCACGAACCACCCGGGCCAGCCCGGTCCAGCCTATCAGGGAGAGAATAATCACTATCCCGAAATAGACTTTTACCACTGACCAATAGGGCGGAAGGGCAATACTGAGTACCATCCAAAGCGGTATTGTCGGGATGGAACGTATTGTTTCTATAGTCCTCTGGATAAACCTGTCTATCCTCCCCCCATAATACCCTGATATCCCGCCAATAGTGATGCCAAGAAGAAAACTACATGCAATACCAACCAGGCCTATGGTCAGGGATAACCGCCCGCCATAGATTATTCGGGAAAGTAAATCCCGGCCCATCCTGTCTGTACCCATAAGAAACATAGCCCGTTCTTCCGTACCAAAAAGATGCCGGTCGGTGGTAAACAGTCCCCAAAATTGATACGGGTCCCCTTTAACAAAAAGATACACAGGATGTTTTACGTCTGTTTTTCGAATATAAAGGGTTTGAAAGGTCTTGTCATTAAATTCAGCTTCAATACCATAGACAAAGGGGCGAAAATGAAATTTCCCGTCCTCATCAAAAAAACGTATCCGCTGGGGGGGTGCATTCTTATACCGTATATCATTTTGACGTGCATTATATGGAGAAATGAACCCGCCAAATATGACGACGAAATAAAAAAACGAGAGTAAAATCAATGAAAAAACCGCAACTTTGTGCCGATAGAACTTCCATCGCATCAGTTTCCATTGAGAAGCTATATTTAGTTTTTCAGCTGATATCTTTTCTGTCTTATTCTTTTCTATCATATTTTTTACTTTCCTAATACTATATTGATTCCCGTATTCGCGGATCCAGCCATCCTAACAATATGTCGGATATCAGGGTTCCTATCACCGTGAGTGTTGCCATGATAAACACTATACTTCCCGCTAAAAACATATCCTGACCCATTAAAGAACCTAAAAAAATAGGCGCTATTGTGGGTATGCCCAGTACTATAGAAACAAGGACTTCACCGCTGAAAAGGGCTGGCAAGGTCCATCCTATGGTACTGACAACAGGATTCAGTGCGATCCGGAATGGGTACTTATACAGCACTTTCCGCTCGGAAAGACCTTTCGCCCGTGCTACCATCACGTAAGCCTTCGAAAGTTCATCCAGCAGGTTCGCCCGCATAATTCGTATCATTCCGGCAGTACCTGCAGTGCCTATAACAAGGGCAGGCAGCCAGAGATGTTTAAACAAATCGATCACACGTGCAAAACTCCAGGGCGCCATTAAAAATTCCCGCGAGAACAAACCTATAGCGGCATTCCCCGTCCGTTGGAAAATAAACCACAACATTATGAGTGCAAACAGAAAGTTCGGTATTGCCAAACCTATGAAACCTACCAGGTTAAAAAAGTAATCCAATTTTGAATAGAGATGGGTCGCGGAATACACCCCAATGGGAATTGCTATCAGGTAGACAAACAGTAATGATGATAAGGAAATTAGTATACTCCAGGGGAGTCTGGCACGTAACAGATCTGCTACAGGCCGCTGCCATTCCAGCGATTGTCCAAAATCCCCTTGTACTACTCCCCTGATCCACTTGAAATACTTGACATATATTGGCTGGTCAAGACCATACCTGGCTCTTAGACCGTCAATTGTTACTTGCCCCATATCCTCTCCCTGTTCCCTGAGGCGGCTAACGTAGGTAGTCATAAAATCACCAGGCGGGGCTTCTATGATAATGAATGAAAGAATGGATATAAATAATAGTGTGGGTATCATCCACAAAATCCTATGTAAAATAAAACGTAGCATATAAATAGTACCTTCTTTTTTGTATTATCTAATATTTGCAATATGTCTGTATCTTAGAAAAGATATTTTACACAAATATTTTTGGCACACCTGCTGTTGGATACAATCTAAAACCTTCAAATATTTGTCCACCATTAACCCTAACCCTTGCTGTACTTTTTTAAAAAACAAATAACATTAAGAAACATTAAAACTTTCTGTCCCTGATTGGTTAATCTGACAATAATTGTCATATTAACCAATCACTTTATCTAATATTATATAAAGTTTAACAGAATATACAAACGTTGTCAATAAATAAACGGGTATTCTTGTATACTTATTTTATATTTGTCTTTAATTGGATTTTCCGTGATACTTTGAGCCACCATTCATTATTTGTTACTAATCAAAACTACAAAATATTTTACTGGTTTTCCTTCTACCAGTTTCTCATGGTGAGGAATGTTTGCATTGAAATAGAGGCTGTCGCCTTTCTCCAACAAATAAGTTTTATCGCTGCCAAGAACAATTTCCATTTTTCCCTCTAATACAAACGTAAACTCGTCACCATCGTGCTGGTCAAATTCTTCGTCTTGTGATTCAGAAGGGTCAGATGATGCGGTGATAAGATAAGGTTGAACTGTTCCATTGGACAACTCTAAAGCAAGTGGTTCATAAACGGATTTGATCCCTTTTTTTTCTCTGGTAAATGAGCTTCTGTTATTATTCCTGCTTAGTATGACAGATCCACCCAAAGGGTTTTGTTCAAAAAAATATCCGATATGAACGTTTAATGCTTTAGCTATCCTAAGCAATGTAGCGATTGGCGGTGAAGTTTTGTTATTCTCAATTTTAGAAACCAGGCTCTTGCTAAGACTTGCTCTATTAGCTACTTCATCTATTGTTAAATTTTGCTTAACCCTTAAATCTTTAACTTTTTTTCCCACAAGGTATTCAACCATAATTAATTTCCTCCACTATATTTCCCTTGGTTCAACTGAAGATACTATACCGTTATCAGCTGTACAGGAGTCGATTGTTTTTATGCACGATTTTGAGATAGGCACTATTTAACTGTAAAGCCTCCCTCCAAACGTATATCTTCAGATGAACTCCCAACCATTATTTCAAAAGATCCCGGCTCTACAATTAAATTCATATTATTGTCCAAAAACTGCAAATCTTCTTCTGTGATAGTAAATTTTACGGTTTTCTTTTCACCGGTATCAAGTGTTATTCTTTTAAAACCCTTAAGTTCTTTTTCCGGTCTGGTCCTGCTGGCAACTGTATCATGAACATATAATTGTACTACTTCATCACCCTTGTACTTACCCGTATTCCCAATTGTAACACTAATACTCACATTCTGGTCACGACCTATTACCTCAGGATCAATTATTAAATTACTATATTCAAATTTTGTATAACTTAATCCGTGGCCAAAGGGAAACAACGTCTGATCCTCCCTTAAGTCAACATAATTATTTATTCTACCCGTTGGTTTATAATTATAATATAAGGGCAATTGACCAACAGTTTTGGGAAAAGTGAGCGGCAGTTTCCCGCCGGGATTATAGCTGCCGAATAAAATATCAGCAATCGCATTGCCGCCTTCTTCTCCCGGATACCAGGCTTCAATTACCGCTCCTGCTTTATGTATCCATTTACTCATTGTAATTGCACTGCCATTTATGAGCACAACAACCAAGGGGGTTCCTGTACGGTAAACCGCCTTTATTAAATCTTCTTGCACACCCGGTAAATCCAAATTGGATCTATCCCTCTGTTCACCTTCGGTTCCCGGTGAAGAGTTTCCCAGGAATAAAACGACCATATTGGATTTATGAGCTAAATTTACGGCTTCCTCAAATCCCTCCGTATCAGTCCCCGTTAATTTACAGCCTTCGGTATAATAAACCTTCGTGTTTTCTGCAGCCTTATTCCTCATTCCTTCTAAAGGTGTAATTACATTAACTCCATAACCACTATATCCGCCTAATCTTACCTTGTTGGCATTTGGACCCATAACGGCAACAGCGTTCAACTTATGAGACAAAGGTAAAATCCCATCATTTTTTAATAAAACCATTGATTTCCGGGCTGCCTTGAAAGCCAAATTCCTATGCTCTTCACAACCACATGCTTTCCCGGCGTAATCAGGATCTACATACATATTATCAAACAAGCCCAGCCAAAACTTGACTCGCAAAATCCTTCGGACCGACTCATCAACCACCTTTTCATCAAGCTCACCATCTCTTACCATTGTAACAAGTTCTTTGAAACAATCACTCTCCGGGAGCTCTATATCCATTCCCGCTTCTATAGCTCTTTTAGCAGCTTCGGCTTTCGTTGAAACAATCTTATGTAAAACCTTTAAACGAAACACAGCAAAATAATCAGATACTACAAATCCTTTGAAACCCCATTCTTTTCTAAGAATATCTGTTAGGATAACTCTATTGCAATGGCAGGGCATGCCGTCAATTGAGTTATAAGCAGCCATAACTGACAGAGCATTAGCTTTTTGAATACAAGCCTTGAACGCCGGGAAATAAATCTCCCGCAAATGTCTTTCCGATATATGAACCGCATTACTGTCTCTCCCGCCATCACCGACAAAGTTGGCAGCAAAGTGTTTAAGGGTAGCTACTACTTTTTTACTTTGAAGACCCTTAACATAAGAAACAGCCATTTTTGTAGTTAAAAAAGGATCTTCCCCATACGTTTCTTCTGTTCTCCCGCATCTTGGGTCTCTTACAATATTAATTGTCGGAGACAACCCTTGATGAATACCACGCGCACGGGTCTCCTTCCCAATTGCTGAGGCTGCCTCAAACATTAATTCAGGATCCCAACTTGCTGCTAAAGCTATTGCCTGGGGAAAAATCGTACAACCTTTAGCTATACATCCATGCAAACATTCATCATGAATTAATACCGGGATACTCAAACGGGCTTTTTCGTGAGCAAACCTTTGAATCTTATTGGCAAATACAGCACTTTCTTCCGGAGAAAGGAACCTGAGGGCGTTGCTTAATTGTCCTATGGGACATTCATCATTTTCCATAACCCGGTCTTTCCAGTTTTTTTCCCAGAAATTATTTGCCATAATCTCTATGGTATTTTCTTTTTGATAAAGCGTCTGTACAAAGAGGCCCTCTATTTCTCTTCTTTCCACCTGAGACATACCTTCAAAAAGATCGGAGAACAATTTTGTTGATATGTTCGTTCCCTTTGCGTCCAACTGGATGATTTTTTCCTCCAGCGTCATTCTTTCCAACAAGTCCTCAACCCTGACATCAATTGACAGGTCAGGATTCAAATAGGCTTCCATTTTTTCCAATACATCCCCCAAAATATAAACTGTATTACATATCTGATTTTGACCGGGCAAACTCGGCTCGCGGCATAGGTACGTAGGATAACAATCCGCCTTCAACATACAGAGTCTGTCCTGTTATATAGCTTGCCTCATCGGACACTAAAAAAATAACCGGCATAACTACTTCTTCTACAAGACCTACTCTTTTCAAAGGAATATACGGCGGCCAGGTATCCTGGAATTTCGGGTCTTCCCTAAGATTTCTTTCTATCTCGATTGGTCCCGGGCCGACAGCATTAACTCTGATTTTATAGGGTGCAAGTTCTGTCGACATTGCCTTTGTAAGCAATGTCATCCCTCCTTTTGAGGCACAATACGGCACCAGACAGTCTAGCGCAGCATATCCTCCATTAGAAGAAATATTTACAATATTCCCCCCCCCGTTTTTTACCATAGTACGGGCTACTGCCTGAGAACATAAAAAAGCTCCCTTGAGATTCACATTGAGTGTCCGGTCCCAAACGCTTTCACTGACCTCAAAAAAAGGTTTCCAAATAGCTATCCCTGCATTGTTGATAAGAATATCTATTTTACCAAATTCTTTTATTGCTGTTTCAACCATCATGTCCACTTCAGAAGATATAGAAATATCTGCCCTGCAGAGCAAGACCCTTCTTCCCATTTTTTCGATTTCTTTTGCTGCTTGCCTTGCACCTTCTTCATCGCTAAAATAGTTGACTATTACGTCTGCTCCTTCTTTAGCCATACCCAGGGCAATTCCCCGGCCGATACCTTTGCTGGCGCCTGTTATCAAAGCAACTTTGTCCTTTAACCTCATATTTTCACCTCCGGAAGTCTGTCCCTGGTTTTTTATCTATTAAAAAAACACTTCTACCGTCTTGAAAATTTTAGAAATATTCACCTTGCTGCTCTCAAATTGATGCCAGTTTTCTCCATCGACCATTACTCTTTTAATACTCTTCCCTTCAGGATGATCGGCAAATAATTTAAACCCGTTTTTAGGTAAGTCTCCCTTAAAATCCATCTCTACAGTAATGCAACCACCAACCCAATCAGGGGAAAAACTATATCCAACCTGACCAAAAGTTGATGACGTATTTTGTATCCCAATAGAAGTGTTTTCAGATAGCCATTCCGGTAATAAACAAGGAGCGATCCAAAGAGACTCATCCTGTTCCAGAAGCAGCATGTTGCGGATAAGCATGATATACTCAGCATGAGCCCATCCACTCAGTCCGTCCCCTTCCCCGCCCTCTAACGTCTTGGGGTGTACCCCTTCAGGTGAAGAGTGTGTAGCGGTTTGACCATTTTCCAGAGTCCATTTAAAAATTTTTGCAACTTTATCCACATCTCTCTTCTGTACAAAGCAATTAGCTATTGACCAGGTAAATAATGGGCCGTAACTGCCCCAAATATCATGAAACCAGCAATAGTTGGGCATGTGTTTTGAGTATAATACTTCCAGCACTTCATTAATTCTCTTATTATCGGATTCTACAATTTTGCACGGCCATAAAGCAGCTATATTCCCAATAATGGTTGAGGTTACCTCTTGATAAGGACTGGCAGGAAAACAGGGCAGCCCTTTTTTCTCTATTGTCCTGTCAATTGAATTCCAAAGACATTTTTCAAGATCAGCACACTCTTTCTTCATGCTTATTACATCTTCACTCATACCAAGCTCTTCAGCCGCAAAAATTGCGCTTTTTAATCCACAAACAGTCCAAATATCATCGTAGTAAATATTATCCGGCGGCCCGGTATGCTCGGCACTCCAACTTATTGGAAGCAACCCATAGTTAAGAGGTTCTTTCCCTTCCTCTAATACTTTCGTTTGAAGACGTAGTTTTTTGATAAATTCTGTTCCTTTTTTCATTAACGGATACATACGCTGCAGCCATTCCCTGTTTTTATTAAAACGGTAATGCTGAACCATGCTCCAAACGGCTTCTCCATAGGAATCAAACTCTTTTAAGTTTTTATCCTCTTTATACAAAGGTACTGTGGTGTGCCAAAAGTAGCCGTCCGGCCCCTGAGCCTCTTCAAAATAGCTCATACATTCGTGAACTTCTTCGTGAAACCCGGCCATTTCCATTGCATAGAGTAAATGAGCCCGGTCCCTTATCCAGTCCCCATGGTAGCGGATCGGGCCAGCGTAAATGTTTTTCCCATTCTTTAAAAGTAATAGGTCAACCATAGCGGATTTTAATGCCTCAAAAGCAAGGTTGTCAGGAATATTGATAACCATTTTCCCCTTGAGCTTGTTTTCCCAGTATTCCTTGACTCCCTGAAGATGACTATCTGTATCTTCACTCCTGATTTTTGTGATTAATTGAGTGTCCAAATCGACAGAATCAACAAGCTGCTTTACGTCTAAAACCTTATCTTCGTTTGGAGATAAATTTACAGGAAAACAGGCTGCGCCTGAGGCAAATCCCAAAGGACATTTACCAATTGAGTTCCCTTCCAACCTTCCGTCCGAAGCATCCTCACATACATAACCATCCTCATAGTTGCTGCAGCCATAACTTTCAGGCTGGTTCTCAAATACAACAGCCGCCTTACCTTCCACGGTAAAGGTACATAACTCACTACTGTATTTCACCTCGGAAACAGGATAAAACTGAAAAGGTCCCCAGGGAGTAACAACTGCAAATAAAGAGAGACGCTTTACCTTCTCCGAAAGATTTGTCATCTGAATACGGGTAAAACAGACATCCTTACTGTCAACCTTATCCGCAAAGGACAGAAACGTAATCCTCACATCCGGCAATAGCCAGGTAGTCTCAATTACAGGGAGATATCCCTCCATTCTTCTTTGACTCAGAGTTCCTTCTTCGCCCACCGCAAGTAATTTACCATCAAGGTAAACCCAAAAATTTAATGCATATGTTTCAGGCCTGGGCATTATGCTCCCGTCTTTACCCACAATTGCTTCCCATTCCCCTTC
>JAGLNY010000002.1 GCA_023139255.1 Spirochaetales bacterium | reverse complement strand
GATGAGATTGCTGGTTTTAATAGTTTTAACCAGCCTGAAAATTTGGGAGATATAATAATTTCACTTGATACATTGAAAAGAAATTCGAATTATTTTAAAGTTAATTACAAAGAAGAGATGGAAAGAGTACTGATTCATGGTATTTTGCATTTAATAGGTATGCATCATGAAACTAATAATGATGATGAGGAAATGATTATACTTCAAGAAAAAATACTAAAAAAGATAACGGAGAATTTTTTTGAAACAGAATATTTTTGCTAAAATATTTCCCTTCTTACATAAAAAAAACTTTTCTAAAGATATATCTGAAAAGCAGGATATGATTGAGGGAATTGAGGAACTTTCCGAGACAACTGTTAAAGAGGTAATGATCCCGAGAATTGATGTAGAGTTTATCTCAATTGGTGATGACAACAGTTCCTTGCTGCTATCCATCTCAGAATTGGGGTTTTCACGGTATCCTGTATATAAAGAGACAATTGACAATGTAATTGGTATTCTGTACGTGAAGGACCTTATAAAAAATGTTGAAACTTTACCTGTTTTTTCTGTAAAGAATATAATCAGAAAACCATTTTTCGTACCGGATAGTAAAAAACTTGATGATCTTCTCAGGGAATTCAAAAGAAGAAAGGTGCATATTGCGGTTGCTATTGATGAATATGGTGGAGTTTCAGGAATCATATGCCTGGAAGATATTCTCGAGGTAATTGTTGGTGATATCCAGGATGAGTTTGATGATGAAAAAGAAGATTTTGTAGAATTAGGGAAAGGTATATATCTTTGTGAAGCCAGGGTACAGATTGACGAATTAAATGAATCACTTGGGCTTGAACTGCCTGATGAAGACTTTGAGACACTTGGGGGCTTTGTATTTGAACTATTTGGGAAAATACCGGAAAGTCTTGAAAAAATTTCCTTCAAAACCGATACCGCTGATGTTGATTTTATTGTACAGGATATTGAAGGGCACAAAATCAATACCATAAAAATTATCATTCGAAACAATTAATCTATTCATTGACATAAAAGCCCGTTTTCCATATATTTGAGGCGTTATAATTATATACTTTAGAGGAGACTTTACATGAAAATTGCTATTAACGGATTTGGACGGATTGGGAGGAATGCTTTTAAAGTTGCTTTTGAAAGGGACAATATAGAGATTGTTGCTGTAAACGACTTAACTGATCCTAAGACTCTGGCGCATTTATTAAAATATGACTCAACTTATGGTGTGTACAACAAAGAAATTGTAATTACTGATTCCGCAATTATTGTTGACGGGAAAGAGATAAAAATTTTAGCTGAAAGAAATCCGGCTAATCTTCCCTGGGAGGAGATGGGCGTCGATGTAGTCATTGAATCTACCGGTGTTTTTAGTACAGCAGAAGGTCCCAGAGGTGGTTACAAGGATCACATAAAAGCCGGCGCAAAAAAAGTAATCCTCACAGTACCTGCCAAAGATACTATTGATCAGACTATAGTAATGGGAGTAAATGACAACAAAATTGATAAATCTAAAACTGCTTTTTCAAATGCTTCCTGTACTACAAACTGTTTAGCACCAGTTGTAAAAGTTATCAATGATTCTTTTGGACTTGTTAAAGGGCTAATGACAACAATCCATGCTTATACAAACGACCAGGTTATTCTGGACTTTCCACATAAGGATCTGCGTAGATCAAGGGCAGCTGCATTATCTATTATACCCACAACAACAGGTGCTGCAAAAGCTGTCGGAATTGTTATTCCTGAGCTTAATGGGAAACTTAATGGTATGGCAATGCGTGTTCCTACACCTACAGGATCAATTGTAGACCTGACTTTTGAGGTGGAAAAAGATTGTACAGTTGAGGAGTTGAACGCTGCTCTAAAAACTGCAGCTGACGGCCCGATGAAGGGTATCCTTGAGTATACTGAGGATCCGATAGTTTCCATGGATGTGAAAGGCAACTCTCATTCTTCAGTTTTTGATGCACTTTGCACAATGAAAATGGGAAAAGGTTTCTTTAAGATATGCTCATGGTATGATAATGAAATGGGTTACTCTACCAGAGTAGTTGACCTGGCAGAAAAAATCATTTGATTTCAGAATAATGTACAAGGAATAGATTATATATGGATTTAAGAACAATAAAAGACCTTAATTTGCAAGGTAAAAAAATCCTTATTCGTGTTGATTTTAACGTCCCCCTCAAAGAGGGGGTCGTTACTGATGCCACCAGGATTGAAAGAGCATTACCAACTTTAGAATATATTTTACAGCAGCAAGGAACATCCCTAATTGTTATGACTCACTTGGGACGTCCGAAAGGAAAAAAGGACAGCGAGTTCAGCCTGACACCTGTAGCAGCTAAATTTTCAGAATTGATAGGGAGAGAAGTTATTATGGCTCCGGATTGTATTGGTCCGGAAGTTAAGAAACTTACTACAGATTTGTGTGAAGGGCAAATACTTCTTCTTGAAAATGTCAGATTTCATAGTGAAGAAACAAGCAATGATCCGGATTTTGCTAAGGAACTTGCATCCCTTGGAGATATATATATTAATGATGCATTTGGGACGGCTCATCGTGCACATGCATCAACCGAAGGAATTACCAAATTTCTTCCTTCAGCAGCTGGGTTCTTAATTGAGAAGGAGACAGCTTTCTTTGCGCCGCTTCTTGAGAATCCTGACAAACCATTTGTAGCAATCATAGGTGGTGCAAAAGTGTCTTCAAAAATAGGGGTACTTGATTCACTGTTAAAAACATGTGATGCACTTGTAATTGGCGGTGGTATGGCATTCACTTTTCTAAAAGTATTAGGGTACACAATTGGAAATTCACTTTTTGAAGAAGATTATTTTTCGGTAGCTGAGAACCTTCTGAAAAAAGCACAAAAAAAAGGTGTCGAGATAATACTTCCCCTGGATCATATAGCTGCAAATAAATTTTCTAAAGATGCTGATGCAATTCTGATCGATGATAGGAATATTCCTGTAGGCATGCTTGGACTCGATATTGGTCCAAAAACACTCAGTAAAATTAGTACTGTTTTAAGCAAAGCAGCATCAATCATATGGAACGGTCCAATGGGAGTGTTTGAGTTTGAGAAATTTGCAAATGGAACAATTGCGGTTGCTGAAATGGTAGCATCAAGCAAAGGGACTACGGTAGTGGGCGGAGGAGATTCTGTCGCGGCTGTTAATAAGTTTGGATTTGCTGATCGTATAGACCATGTATCAACAGGCGGTGGTGCGTCATTGGAGTTCCTTGAAGGAAAAGTATTACCAGGTATCGCAGCATTGCAGAATCAGGAGTAGGAAATGAGAAAAACTTTTATTGCAGGAAACTGGAAAATGAATATGACTTCCAAAGAAGGAAGAGAATTTGCAGGAGAACTTGTCGCTGGACATCTCAGTGAAAATGTTAAAATAATGGTGGCGCCTCCATTTACTACTTTGCAGTCTGTTTCAGAGATTATTAAAGATTCCAGTATTCTTCTAGGTGCCCAGAATATGTCTGACAGTGAATCTGGTGCTCATACCGGTGAAATTTCACCTTTAATGCTTAAAGAACTAGGTGTTGATGTGGTTATCTTAGGACATTCTGAAAGAAGACTTATTTATAATGAAAATAACGATTTTATAAACAGAAAAATTAAACTTGCATTAAAGCATGACTTTGAGGTTATACTTTGTGTTGGAGAGACTCTAGAGGAACGGGAAGCTGGAAAGGTTGAAGATGTAGTAAGTGATCAATTAGCAGGTTGTCTTAAAGACATTCCTGCAGAAAAACTGCAAATTATAACTATTGCATATGAACCAGTATGGGCAATCGGAACAGGAAAAACTGCAACTCCTGAAGATGCAGATAATGTGCATGCTTTTATCCGGAAAGAAATTTCTCATATGTATAATAAACAGATTTCTGAAAATATTATTATTCAGTATGGTGGTTCAGTAAAACCGGATAATGTTAAAGATCTTATGGCAAAGATAAATATAGATGGAGCGTTGGTTGGCGGTGCATCATTAAAATTTGATACTTTTTACCCAATTGTTAATTATAATTACTAGTTTTTGGGTATTTTTGAAAAAAATCAATAAATCGGAGTAACTGTATGGGTTTGTTTGGGATTATATTATTAATACTTTTTGTTATTGTCTGTATCTTATTAGTTCTACTTGTTGTAGTACAAGATGAGAACAGTCAGGGGCTGGGAGGGATTTTCGGCGGAGCAAGTGATACTACATTCGGTTCACAATCGGGCAATATAATGACGAAAATAACGTATATTGTGGGGGCGGCATTTTTAGTACTTGCTTTTGGATTAGGCTTTCTAAGCCGTACACCTGAAAGTCCGGATTTATTGGATTCCATACAAAACGATGTTGTGGAACAAACAGAAAATTGGTGGAATGAAGCCGAAACAGATAATGAGACTGAATAAAGAAATTTTATTGCAGTAAGGAGTAGCGTATGAAAGTTGGCATTGTAGTCTTATATGAGTCTTCAAAGCAGAAAATCCTGGAAATTGCCAAGGGGCTTGCTGATGGAGTGGCTCAGAATGGACATTCTGCTGAAATTATCGATGCTGTACTTGAAAGCGACAAGAAACTATCTTTTTATAATTATATAATCTTTGGAACTGAGACTATTTCCATGATTGGGGGAAAACTCCCCAGGAACGTTACCTCGTACCTTGCGCAATGCGGTTCAATCTCCGGGAAAAGATCTTTTGCTTTTGTCCTGAAAAAAGGGTTTCGAACCGGGAGAACATTAAGCTTGCTTATGAAAGCTATGGAATTTGAGGGTATGTTCCTTAAGTATTCAGAGGTTTTAAAAAGAAAAGAAGACGGAAAGGAAATCGGAAAACGATTGAGAATTGAATAAACATTTCTGACCACCTGATTATAGACGGAGTACAAAAAATGAAAATAAAACGGATTTTACTGTTAATTGTAATTATTTCAGCAGGTATGTTTCCTGTCTTATCACAGATGATGCTTCAGCCGGTTGCTGCAGTAAATTTAATACGTTCTGAAATGATTTCCCGTGATGCTCTTGATGAATTTGTTGCTGAATTGCAAGCTGCAAACGGCGGTCAGGCAGTAGATGAAGCTGAAGCACTCGATATAATGATTAATGATATTTTAGTCTTGCAAGGTGCAGAGAAGGTAGGCATTGTTTTACTAGATAAAGATTTAGATACTCTTGTAGCAAAACAGAGAATATCTGTTGAAAGCCAGGTAGGCCGTGTTTTGACTGATGCAGAATTTGCAAGTGTTATCCTTCAGGCCTATAATATGACCCTGGAAGATTTCCGCATGACAAATAAACAGAATTATATTGTGAATACCTATATCAGACAGGAAAAGAGTGAAATAGTTACTAATATCCCGGCACCTACCGAAGATGAGATAAAAGCATTTCACAAAAAGAGTGCTGTCAGTTTTATCAATCCAGAGTATATCCATTTAAGTCATATATTTATTAGTAAGAATGACCCTGCAACAGATAATGCAAAAGAGAAAGCTGATGCTGTCTATCGTCAATATGAGTATGGTACAAAAAATTATGATGCCTTAGTCCTGGAATTTTCCCAGGACGAATCCTCAAAATTCCTTGGAGGGGATATTGGTTGGCTTGCTATCGATGATACAATAAACCGCCAGGTTTTTGGCGATAATTTTATTGATTCAGTCTTCAGTCTTGATGCCGGAAATATTTCTAAAGTGCTGGAGTCCAAAACCGGATATCACATAGTTTCTATTCTTGATCATTTGCCTGCACGGCTCTTATCCCTGGATGATCCTTTAAGTCCTGAAAATGCTATGACAGTCAGACAATATATCAGCCAAACTCTGTATGTTGAAAACCAGCAAGCAGCTTTTTCTGCTGCCGTATTGGAACTTGTAAAAGAATTACGGGAAGAAGCAGAAATTACTATTCTTCTATAAAGGCGGGATGGACTTGTCAAGAATATGAGTTCCAGACATAAAGCAAGAGAATATGCATTAAAAGCACTATTCTCACTTGATTTTCACAATAATTTCAATCATATGGAAGAAGTTAATTTTTTTCCCACTCTAACTGTTGAAGAGATAAGAGAGATCCATGAGGAGACCACTCTTTATGTTAGTTATTTAGTTAGCGGTGCACTGGAAAATGTGGAAATGATCGATAAATTAATAGAAAAATACTCAAAAAACAGAACTCTTGATAAGATACACCGTGTTGATAGATGTATTTTACGGCTTAGTTTATTCATGATGCTGTTTCAAAAGAATCTGCCTCCGAGCGTTATTATAGATGAAGCAGTTAAATTATCCCAGGAATACAGCAGCGATATAAATTACAAATATATAAATGGTTTGCTGGACACTATCCGAAAGAAAGAATTATGATTACTTTAAAAACAGAGAAACAGATTGATGGAATTCGCAAATCGGCTGTTATTTTATCTTTATTACACCAGGAATTATTAGGTGTTATAAAAGAGGGAGTAACTACAAAGGAAATTGATAGATTTTCCTATGATTTTATTTCCGGGCATCATGCAATACCGGCGTTTTTAGGGTATATGGATTTTCCTGCTTCTACCTGTATTTCTGTGAATGATGAGGTTATACATGGTATTCCCGGCAAACGGGTTTTATGTGAAGGTGATATTGTAAGTATTGATATTGGGGTTATTCTTGATGGATATTTCAGTGACGCTGCCCAAACAATTATTATCGGCTCAACAAGCCTGGAAACAGAGAAGCTTGTTCAGGTAACCCGGCAATGCCTTGATGCCGCAATTAAGGCCGCCGAAACTGGAAAGCGTATTAGAGATATATCCAGGGCTGTATATAATCTGGCTAAAGAAAATGGGTATGGGGTTGTAAGGGAATATTGCGGACATGGTGTTGGATTGGAATTGCATGAAGAACCCCAAATACCCAATTACTTGAGTTCGGGGCATAACCCGAGAATAAAGCCAGGTATGGTTTTGGCAATTGAGCCCATGATAAACCGGGGTTCTGGAAAAATTAACCTTTTGCCTGATC
>JAGLNY010000199.1 GCA_023139255.1 Spirochaetales bacterium | reverse complement strand
ACAGTTGATGGATATGTGTCTGTAAGTAAGCCAATATAAGCGCAGACTCTTGTTTCAAAGCGGGTCAGTTCCCGGACAAAGTCGAACCACCACCGCGGATAACGTTTACGAAACAGGATCATTAAACATATCGCGCCAGAGAGACCAATGAGCAGCCCTCCCGCAGTCTCTTGTGTAGTTCGTATAATCTCATTAGCTTCATTGAGTACTACCGTATTTGTTACAGTCTCACCAGCCCCTGATATAAGGCCTAGAATAATGATAATGGGGATTACCAATAGCAGGCGGAAAAAAGTTGTTCCCCTGTTTAATTTCTCAGGATAATCAACCTCCAGACGAAGTGGATACTCATTTTGATTAGTACTCATTATATGTCTCCTTTTTAAATGGTGCTTACATGAATCAAACATGAACAGCATACCCTATTTCTGCTATTTCAGATTACACCCTGTCATGCCTGATGTCCATCTTTTATAAAAAAAGAGAGCGAAAAGAGACTCTCCAAGTAATAACCTGTAATATAGAGTTGTATCTCGAAGAGTTCCATGCAAGACTGGAGGGCCGCGACTACATGTCGGTGATTTTTCCCAGGAAAAGTTCAAACTGCTGAAGCAGAAATTGATTGAGTAGAGGCAGGTTGGTTCCTGTTGAAAAGGAAAATAGATTGGTTTGGACTCGCAACTATACTGCAATCAACGAGAAAACCAGATACTGCGGTTAATGGAAAACTCTTTATGCTTTTCATTGCTCAGATTTTGCGGGCTAAACTGTCGAATGAACCAAGACCGTTACTTGATGGCCATCACCTGCCATTGGATAAAGCGATGAAGAAAATGGCAAATGTGAGAATCAAGACGACTCCCGAAGGTTTCAAACTACTCAAGGCACCGGCTAAACAGCAAAAAAAGATTTATGCAACCTTTGGACACGACCTTCCGGAGAAGATGGAAAAACTGTATAAGAACAATCCCTGCCACGCCGCTTATTAGTCTCAAACTCTGTACCCTCAAGACTCACAATAGGAACAAGATTGGGCTGCAGCCTGAAAATCTCAATATAATCATTGTCAATTAACAAACCATTGGTAAAAAGCGGGAATAACATTCTCGGGAATTCCCTGGTGATGGAAAACAAGCCCGGCCGTTTCAGCGGCTCGCCGCCGGAAAGCAGTGTAATTGAAGTACCCAGCTCCTCTGCTTGATGCAAAATCGATATCAACTCATTATCCGACATATCCGGCTTATCAGCTGCATGATTCACTTTGGAAAAGCAGCCGCTGCAATGTAAATTACAACTACTGGTAACACTAACAATCATAAAAGGAGGAACATTTACCCCCTCTTTCTGCCTGAGCATCCGCAGCTTATATGCCTTTCTCTGCTTCTGAATAAATGAGACAACAAAGAGGAAGAAGGAAAAACGAAACAGGGAAATCCGTAGGGCTTCCCGGAATAATTTCTTAATCTCTCTTTCTAATGGGATCCGAAAAGATAAATTTTCTTCATTGGCAGTATATTTAACTGCAGGCATACGAGCCACCTTATCCTATTTTCTTTTTGACTAACTATCAAGTTAATGAATAATAAAGTATAACACAAGATTTCAGAAGCGATTGAAAACCATGAATTTCTTAAACCACCGCCATCAGGAATCGTGTGTTCCAGTGTCTGACACCGAAGGCATAGCTGGTGATGCAATAACTTTAAAAAAGTAATAGCTCAGCGGCCACCAGACTATGGCAAATGACGGATACACCGCCCAAATGTGATTTGGTGTACTCAAATAATTAACAAATATGAAAAATATAATCGTTACCAAAGAGGCGCAAACCGAGAATGCAAAGAACCTCTTTCTGCTGGCAAAATACATCCCCATCACTGCCCATGATACCGCATAAATCAAATATATGACCCACGGGTAACCGGGGAACAATACAAAATTCAATATGCTGTAGTAGAGTACAAACAAAAACATGCTGACCAATAAAAATATTTTGGTATGCAGTACTTTTTTGAAATATGTGGAATAAGGCCACAATAAAATCGGCAGGATAATGTATAGATACCACGGATGCTCTCCGGGCGTATGAATCAGGTACTGTGCAATGTAATAAGCGATGATAGCCAAAGCAGCTATAATAGCAAAGGTCGTTGTTTTCGCTTTGCTACCCAGCAGCATAACAATTGGCCACCAGATAAGGTAAAACACTGTGTATGTCCACCATATTTCATTTGGTGTGTAAATATAGTTAATCAGAATCAGAAATGCCGCAAATACCAGGCTGATGATTATGGAATATAGTTTTATATACTTCTCTTTAGCAAAATACATGGATAACGGCCAAAGAACAACTGCAAGAGATGGATAAATAAACCATAAAGTATTTGGCGATGATATCAGGTTGACAATGGAAAAGAAAACAATCGTAAGCATACTCATTACAATAGAATAGAGTTTATACCGTTTAGCGCCGCATAGTATCATACTAAGAGGCCACCATAATGCGGCAAATATCGGATAAATGTACCATAAATATCCAGGGCTGGTTATTATATTTACAAGTATAAAGAACACTGATATGAGGGTGCAGCCGGAGATGGAAAACATTTTGAAATTTTTATTACCTGCAAAATAGGTGCTTAGCGGCCACCAGATTACCGCAAAGGTCGGGTAAATAAACCATGGATGACCCCAGGAAGTTCTATAGTTTGTTATGAATAAAAATGTGATGATTAATAGAGAACTTATAGATCCAAAAACAAATGAATTATTTTTCATGATTACCCTTCTTTCTGTTGTTCAACCATATGAAAAACATGGCTAACGGCCACCAAAGTAATGCAAAAACAGGATAAACAAACCATATTATCTTCGGTGTGTAATAGAAATTTATAAACAGGAATAAACCTATAATTAACACACTCCCCCAAATGGAAAACCAGAGATTGTTGGTATAATTAATTTTGTTTTTCTTAACATGATACCCATCTGCACTCAATAACAAGTCCTTCCTGATTTCACTAACATCCCCAAAGTCAACAATACTTTTATTGATTGCATCCTCTTCGGTTTTACCCTGTTCCATCAAATCCTGAACTTTTTCTTCCAGATTCAGAATTATCTCCTGAATGATATTCTCTTTGTCCTGACTGTCAGGAACTTCCCTGAATAATCCTTCAACATATTCTTTTATTGTAATCATCCGATATCCTCCATAAATATTTCAATAATGTCTTTTATTTCTTTCCACTCTTGTACTTTATCCATATAATATGTTTTTCCTGAGGCCGTTATCTTATAGTATTTCCGCTTTCGTCCATGGGTTATCTCACCGCTGTAGGATACAATATATTTATTCTTTTCCAGCCGTTGAAAAACTGCATATAACGTAGCTTCTTTAATCTCAAAATTATTGTTTGTCCGCTTACTGATTTCTTTTGATAATTCATATCCATATCTATCTTTCTCAATAATTAACTTTAAAATAACTGCATCAAGGTGACCGCGGATAGTATCACTGCTTATCATTTACACCCCCTCTGAGCAATTCTGATATTATTCTACCTGATAGAGTAATATTATCCGAGATTACTCTATCTGTCAAGGTAATTATTATTGTTCTCATAGTTGTTCTCATAGTAGTAAAGTTTACTGATTGGTTATTGTTCTTGAACCTGGTACCGGAACCGGATAATCCAGGATAATCCAGGATAATCAGTGTGCCTGCAGACACCGGAGAAGCAAATGTGAATAAAAAGAGTTCAGAATCTATCATTTTTTACATAATTTAATTAAAATATACTTGCCAACAAAGAAGGTATATATGAAAATTGGAAGAAATGATCCGTGCCCTTGCGGCAGTGGAAAAAAATACAAACTATGCTGTCTAAAAATTGAAAACAGCAGTCCTTCAACAGGGATGAACGCAGAATCAATAGTGAATGATTTGTTAGCAAATTCCGGAGTCTCCAGTCTTGATGAGTTTGATGAGAAACTGCAGGAATATCAGAAATCCATAGAACAATATCCCGGTGGAACAAATCCGTCACAGACTTTCATGGAGCATCTTGACCGCCCGAACCTGGCAACAAACACTATTAACAATATTCATCAGGTCCTGGATGGACATGAGTTTTCATCAAAAAAAGAGGCAGATTTTTTCCTGAATAATTATATGTCCCAGCAGAACAATAGGGGCATTGAAGATTTTCTGGGGATTTCTCCATCGCAAATGCAAAGAATATCACAGAGAGACCTGGAAGATATTGAGGATGTTGTTATGCTGAATCGGGAGCTGACAAACAAAGATGTGGCTTCCGTTCCAATCATGCAGTACCTGGACTACCTGCTCTCACTCTATAAAGAAAATTGCTATACACTTGAGCTTACAGCTAAAGGTAATTACCGCCCCTATCTGGTAAAGAAGTTTAATGCCCATTTTTTTGCTGATGATAAGTACCTTGGTAAAGTTGACCGGGAAGACAAATCCTGGGCATTAGGTTTGGCACACACTATTCTGCTGGATTTTATGTATATTGAGGATCGCTCAAATAAAAATTCAGGAAAAAGCCGTTTGAAATCAGCGGGAGTGTTTTTGCTGACAGAAGACCATCGTGTTGATTTCTACCTGGATATTCTGGAATACTTACTGTATGACCTGGATTGGGTAGATCAGCTGCGGGAAGATTTCAAGTTTGAAGAGTTTTCCCAAATCCAGAACTCCGCCGTTTTCTCACTCTATCTATTGAAAAAACTGGCTGCAAAATTTACCGATCGTGAAACAATCTATGATGCCTATATCAAAGCATTTCCCGATTTCGACCCCACATGGGACAGCGAAAAGCCTTTACTACTGATTCCTATAGTATATCACTTGCTGCTTGTAGAAAATTTCTGCATTCCTCTTGGATTAGTGGAACAAAAGGAGTGTGAAAATACCATAACAGAATATGTCACGGAGGAGTTATTCAAAACAACAAAGTTATTCAGCAAACTCTTCAAATGGCAGGTAGAAAAAGGGGATACAATAGCATAAATGAGAAACTTAGAGACTGACCTGAGAATACACAGTAGAAATCGTCTTGAACTTAAAACGAGCATACCGGTAAATGAACCGGGAATTGAGAAATATTCATTGCAGCTCTATCTATTCTCCCCTGCGCAGCTTAATATTCGCAAGAATACCTATAGCCGGACCTCTGCTGTCTTTGCGGATTTCAATGTCAGGACTCGTTTTTCCTCCCCAAACCTATCCCTCGATACTATTATTGATCCGGGTTGTGACCTGAGCCCGCTTTACAGAATTTCACATATGCTGCAGCAGTCATTTGTAGACAAAGAGGCGGAACATAGCATCGTATATGAATTTCAGACGCTGGTGAACAATTTTCGCAGGGAGATGAAAGATACCATACAGCTTGTGCAGAATGAATCGGAAAAACCATCAGCTGCTACGGTTTGCACAAACAAAATCAGTAAAACACTTCATAATATTGAGCCGCTTATGGGAAAATTCAGGACTCTACATGCTTCTTTCCTGGAACCTCGAATAACCGAAAGCCTCAGGACAGCATTTCTTTGGTGTGATGAAGCATTATCTTCCATAGTTATAGAATCACTTGTTGGACTTTTTACAATCAGTAAAAGGGTAACCCTGGACGGGGACTTAATAAAGAAAATTGAACAGAAAGCAGCCGCGGAGGAACAGCACAGGAAAGAGTTTCAGTACATAACTGATTTGACCTCAACAGACAGCCATGCCGGGGAAGCTGTCTCATACCGCACCGGAATGCTGAAGAAATGGTCACAGTCTGCTCTCTATATACGTACGGAAGAGTCCCGTCTACCGAAAAATATTGGACATATTTTTGCGGGTACAGCAGCGGCTACTGCTATGACCTTTGCAGTCCTGGCATCATTATACGCGCAGAAAGTTTTTAGCCGGAACACCCTTCCGTGGGCATTGATAATTATTCTTGCATATGTATTCAAGGATCGTATAAAGGAAGTTATGCGGGATGTTCTGGGGCGGGGTATTCCAAAATTGTTAGCAGATCAAATTACCCGGTTCAGGGATCCTGCTACCGGAGCCAGAGTAGGCAACGCGAAAGAGCGGATTGATTTTCTCCGTATGCGTGATATCCCAAACCGCATCAGGAACCTGAGGACTGAAAAGCCAAACCCATTCAGAAATCTTCTGCCCGAAGAGGATGTGATATTCTATTCACGAGACATCCTGATTAATTCCAGGAAATTAAAACGAAGCCATACACGACTTGAGGCAATAAATGAAATTATCAGGATCCGGTTTGATAAATGGTTCAAGGAGATGGACGACCCGGAAGACACATTCTACCGTATAGATTCCGGGAAAACGAAGGTTTTTGAAGGGAAGAAAGTCTATCACCTGCACCTGATAATTGAGTTGAGTGAAAAGAAAGACCGCAGTAATGACAGGCTCTTCCATTATGAAGTGATCCTTAGTAAAAAAGGCATTCTCAGGATTATAACATTATAAAGTGCAGTACTATCAAAATATCCATAAACATGAAAGTTTCCCATTGATTTTATATCCCCGGCCGTACAACCTGATACCGGAATATTAGCTGCAAAGTGATGTGACAGTCTCAAGGCAGTGTCCATTGAAAGCTTCCTGCGATTGTTGAGAATTTCCTGGATCCTGCTGACGGGGACATTGATATCCTTTGCAAGCCGGTACGCGCTGAGCTTGAGGGGCAGCATGAACTCTTCCTTCCACCGAGAATGTGTGTTTCTATGTAATCGGGTGCTATGGCCAGAAGCGCTATTGCCCGCTATGAAGCAGCGGAAGTCCTGCTGATGCAGCAATATGGGATTCGGAATAGATGTAGGGAATCAGCTTATAGCGCAGATTCAGTATCCGCCGTACGATATCCTGGGTTTCTTTTTGGAAATTGAATGGCGCATGATTCTTTGCAAGAACCTTCTTCTTTTTGGCTTCTTTATAGAGCTTTGTCTCATCCATTACATAGGGAGCCTGCCAGAGTGACAGCCTGAATCCCATCTCCCCGGCTTTTCGGAACATTCCCTCAGGATCGGGAAATCTTTCCTTGTCAAATTCCCAGTCGCACTGCCAGTCCTTTTCAAACCATCCCGTATCTATATGAATAACATCGCACGGGATTTTCATTTTGCGCAGTTTTACAGCTGTTTCAAGCACTTCTTTCCGGGAGAAATAGGAAATTCTTGACATCCACGTACCAAAAGACCATTTTGGGGGAACTGAAGCCTTTCCGGTCTTGTCCAAAGGCCCGAACCCTTCTCCTAATCCGTAGATTCTTTCTCCCGGGTAGAGCACAAAGGATTCAACACTGTAGGTTTCCGGATGCTTTTTATCCTTAGCAAACCCGAGAGGAAGTGAGTCCATGGTAGTAGGAAATTCATTTTTTGTTTTTCCCCCTGTTTCCGTTATCAAGTTCCCTGCTTTATCGTATACCTGTATACAAAAATCCTCTTTGTAAATCTCCAGTGTTATCTTTTCAGTGGTGAGTACATAACACTCTTCAAGCTCAGTGAATCCCGCTTTTATCCGGGGATCCCGGATGTCGCCGACAATCATTGGCGTTTCATTCTCCGGGACACTCGTTTCTCCTGTTAAACGCAGGCGGTAAGAATCATCCTTTAACATATCGATCTGCAGCAGCAGGTCTTTGTAAGGCGTCTTGTTTGTGATTTTATAATTATGAGCGAACTCAAAGTCCAAATCCCGTATTTTATATACATCAAATCCCCTGGCATCAAAGATAAATGAGTTGGATATTTGTTCCTTAAACGTAATCTGCAGTACACAGGAAGCTTTTTTTCTGCGCATTTTCCGCAGTATGGTAAATAGCGAGAAGAAGGCACTGGCATCTACATCCAGGGGATGATCGGTAAGCCCAAAATAGACATTGGGATTGTTCTCACCTGTTTTTTTATCCATATGAGAAATTCCCCACTTTTTTCAGTTCCACTTCCGGGTAAATCTGCCCTGCTAACGGGGGCATTGAATTGTAGACCCAATCTATATCAATTATACCCAGTTTGATTCCTTTGTACCTTTTATATCCTGCAAATTTCCCTCTCACAAGGACATCTTCCATCTCAAGTGTCATGCCGAAAACTGCCATGACACTATCCGGTTCAATATTGTTTAGTTCGCTTCTGTAAGCCCCGGTAGTAAAAACAACTCTTGTACTGCCGGCAGACTGACATTGGAGCAGGGGAATGATGACGGGGTATCCGTCTTTACCGATAAAGGAAAGAAATTTCAATGAATTAAGGCGGTTAAAGAGAGATAGGGTCCAGGAATTCATAACCTTTTCAGTATCTCCCGGTTCACTATCTCCCAGGGCTGCTCCCTTCCCGGATATCTTTGTTAATACAGAAGAGATTACAATCTTTCCGAGCGGAAGCGGACGTTTAACGGTTGTTTCTATAAGATCCATATAATGAATGGTATGTATTCCCATATATGAGTTATATCTCCACATGGAGAGTTTGTTGAATTTTTCATAATCTTCCCCCTCTTTACGGGAGTGTGTCCATTTGGCCTTTCCCCGCCAGAGCTGCCTGTCCATTGTCATAATCAGGAATCCTGTTTTCGGATTGTCCTTAACATGTATTTTGCTCTGACCTTGTGAAAATTGCCCCCATGTTAACCTGTCACTGCCTTTTGCCAGAATTGTAGTGATTAGGGTTATATGCGGAAGCCCCTCACGGTTAACCGTTGCAACTAACCCGACTTTACTTTCAGCCTCAAATGCCTTGATATCTTCTTTGCTGAATCTTTTTTTACTTTCCATTCTATTACTCCCAGTCCCGGCTGTTTGTATCAGCGGTTATTTTACCATAATCGACTACTGCATGGCTCCTGACAGAACCTGTCCGGATAATCTTTTGCGGTCTGTCAGATGATTTTTTTGCTGCAGCAAGGAATTTGTCCATTGTCTCATCATCGAGAAGACCATGGTTTCTAAAATGCCAGGTAAGACCAAGGCGTTCATACTTATTGTTACAGAGATTATTAAAGGAACAGAGTTCCCATCTATCGAACTTGATAGAGTGAGAAACCAGATATTTCCCGATACCGGAAATGTTCTCTTCCGTAGCTGTGGCGTCCGGGATAATCGGTGTCCTGATCCATAGACTCTCAGGGTATAGGTGATTCTTTCTATAATCATTAATGAACTTAAGGTTGTTCAGGATACGTTCATTTGTCTTCCCGGTGAAAGCTATATGTTTTTCCGGATCAATCTCCTTAAGGTCAAAGAGTACCATGTTAGTGTAAGGCAGGATGTTATTAAGTACATCTTCCGAATACATCCCGCAGGTATCAAAGGCCGTATGGATACCTTCGGATTGTAATCTTTTTAATAATGATGATATAAAATCTGCCTGCATGCCCGGTTCCCCGCCGGAAATTGTTATACCACCGGAAGATTTTTCAAAGTAAGCCCTGTCTTTAAGCAGCTCCTTTAAGAGTTCGTCCTCTGACCATATTGACCCAATAATTTCTATGGCACCGGACGGGCATTCATCCTGGCAGCTTCCGCAGGCAGTACACTTTTCACGGTCTATATGCACATCACTATTTTGAAAAGAGAGTGCATTTTTCCTGCATACGTCAATACAAATCCCGCAGCCTATACAATGCGTTTTCATCCACTGAATTTGCGGTTTGAATGATATACTCTCGGGATTATGGCACCAGGTACATCCAAGACTGCATCCTTTCATAAAAACGGTAGTCCTAATGCCCGGTCCGTCCTCAGTTGACATTCTTTGAATTTCAAGGATCATACCTTCTTTGTTTTCTCCATATTCTTCGTTGGAAGTCATTTTTTTCCTTTTACATTTAATCAGAAGTTTTATCCAAAAACTTCAAGATCAATGCTTGTATTGATCCGGTTTAGAGGCTTTCATGCTGTGACCGGGCAATTATCTCATCCTGCAGTTCCCTGCCGATAGAAGTGAAATATGCATTATACCCAGTTACCCTGACGAGAAGATGTCTGTAATCCTGAGGATGTTTTTGCGCATCTTTTAACATTCCGGAATCAAGGATATTTATTTGGAGTGCAGTCCCCCCGTTTTCCGTATATCCCTTCAGGAAAGCTTTGAATTTTTCTTTGTGTTCCTCATCTTTCATAAATGCCGGGCTGAATGTTATGGTGTGACTTGCCCCGTTCGGCAGGGAATTATTAAATTCCATCCAGTCACCCTTCGCGGATTTTCCGCCCAGCACCTTCCCAACAGAGTTGCTGTTAGATGTCGGGCCGTTTATATCGGTTCCGTTAACCGGGCAAATTGCGTTTGAGAGGAATTGCCCCTTTTCTCTTCCATCCGCGCTGGCAGCGAGAACAAATCCGTCACCAACCCAGTAGTTCCAGCTAAGCATTCCAGGTCTGAACTGTCTGTTGGTCGATTTTGTTTTGTATTCCCAGGTTTTTCCTGTCCAGGTATCCATGACAAATGTACCCATTTTATCTGCCTCATCGTTATCCCTGCCATATTTGGGAGCCTTGTTTTTTGCTCTTGTCTGCAGCACTTCATATCCCTTCCAATTAGCCCTGAGTGCTTTGATAAGCTCCTTCATTGTGCAGATTTTTTTGTCAAATACCAGATATTTTATAGAAAGAAGGGAGTCAACTGTAGTCGCATAACTTACCGCCTCGATTGTTGAAAAACTAATCTCCGCGCCCCCCTCTGTTATGTCCAGACCTTTTTCGGCACAACCTTTAACCAGACAGGATAAGTATGGGGTAGGATTAAACACAGCCCTGATAGATTCTGAAACCTCATAAAGCTCAGTAATTTTTTGTATGATATGGTTTGTCTGGGTGATATATGCTTTCTTAAAATCATCCCATGTCCTGAAATTCTCAGCGTTACCCGTTTTGGGCCCATCCTGTTTTATCTTTTCTTTTTTACCGGTAATGGGGTCAACAAATACTGCCAGATCCCTGCCGCCGGTTAAAGCCAGTTCGACTGCCTTCAGGAGATTAAGATTGTTATCAACGGTCCCTGATCTATCGTTACCGCACATGGTATTTTCAAGGCACCCTACGGGAGCGTAATTATGAACATTTTCCTTGTTGAGCAGATGGGATATTTTTGCATGTCTTGATTCGTTCATCATTCCTGCCATGGATCTTTCGTCAAAGTTCAACAGAAATGGTGCTCCCTGGCTTGAAGACATCATGCTGATAAGGATGTCAAAGAGTTTGTCCGGCGTATTTCTGTGAAGCCGTACATTCGGTTTTGGTTCAAGGATTGGTGACATTTCATCAATAACTTCAAGGATGGCGTAGGTTAAGTCGTTAGTAAGGTCCCGACCTTCCTCATCCATACCGGAAAGAGTTATCAGCTGTCCGTAACCCGCAGTTATGCCCTGGTTTCCACCGACCCTGATAAGTGCATCGTATGCGGTGTTTGCATGCAGCCAGAAACTTTTCAATATTTCTTTCCCGAATTCCCTATCCATCCCGTCTTCAATGGACTTTTTCCAGAAGGGATAGAGATATTGATCAAATCTTCCAAAGGATATGCCGGGCCCCGGATAGTTTTCGTCACTCATAACAAGCATATGAGTTATCCACAGGGACTGAACCGCTTCCCAGAATGTAGCGGGGGGATCCTGGGGAACTCTTCCAAGATTCTCTGCTATTTGCAGTAATTCCTGTTTCCGGACATTGTCCTTTTCTGATTTTGCCAGGCTGCCGCAGAGTAGGGAATATTTTTCTGCAAGCTCTCCCGGTATTCTGGCAGCTGTCATCATTGCCCTGAGCTGGGCACCTTTTTTATCTTCTTTTTCCGTATCAGGCAGCTTGCGGTACAATGATTCCAACTCCTGAAAAACGCCGTTCCACCCAATCCTGAGAATTTTATCATAGCCGGGAATAAGATGTCCTGAAGTTGCCCCGGAATTACCATAACCGTGATTATGGAACCATTTTGTCCGGGCCCTTGATCCCTTTTTCCCATAGATGAGACTGTCCCGCTCCTTTGCTTCGCCTTCATTCCAGCAATTCGATGTCATCAGATTAAATCTGCAGCCGGCAAGAAGGTCGCCGGGGAGCATTTCCCGGGGAAGATAATGTATTACAACCTCATGCAGGAACCATGCTTTTCTTTCAGGAATACTCCAGTCCCAAAACTCTTTATGGGTTTCAACCTTCCGGGAAGCCTGCTTAATAGAAGACCTGAATGTCTGTAAAAACGGATAAGTTTCCGGGACAATGTAGTAAGTAAGCTCATCATATTGCGTATCCCAGTCTGTTCCTGTTGTCCATGATGTATATTCATTATTCCAGGCTCTTTCATTACCGGAAAAGTAATAGTCACGCAGCCATTGTATTCGATTACTTAATTTTGCCGGTTCTTTAATCTTGAATTCAGCAGATTTCATTACTGTTTAACCCCTCATTGTCTAAAGTTGATTTACCACATACCATTATATTATTACACGGCTATTTAATATACTTCTTCATGTTTTCCAATATGAATTGGTATTATTTCTTTATCCTGTATGATGAAATCGATGGTTATCCGGTATGTCAAATTAATGGAGACACTATAATATGCGGAAAGATTTCCCTCTGGTTTATGCAATCTCAATGAAGGGTGTGCCGGATTCAGTGCTAACAGGCGTAGTGTTTTTTCATATTGTTTCAGTAATTCCGGGTGTCTTTTTGCAAATTTCCCGGGTCTCTTAACATAACTTTCGGTAAATACTATCTTATACACTGGTTATTCTCTTCATATGGTCTTCAATGGTTTCATCTATTATTCTTCCATTGTTTATATCTGCAATAGATTCTTTAATTGCTGCTTCCAGTTCATATTCTCTCATGTGATTGTATTCTTCTATCGACAATACTACATAGCGGCTTTTCCCTCGAACAGTAATTATTGCTTCTTTATTATGTGCGGTTACTTCATCAAGAATTGTTACCCCTTTGGTTTTTAAATTATTTGCCGTTATTATATTATTCACAGTCCCCACCTCGTTCTTATAGTACTATTAATAGTACTGTATTTCAGCCTGTTTAGCGAGCATCGTATGGTGTGTATCCTTGAACCTGGCACCGGGATATAGCTGGGATTCATCATCGCGAGCCTGGCCCCAACGGTCCGGGTCGCCGAAACAGTTGGTATGGCGATCTACTTCCCGATGATCTTCCTGTCCGGAGCAACCATACCAGTGCAGGTAATGCCCGATACGCTCACGAAGATCACCAATATCCTGCCCCTTACCCACATCGTTAAGCTCATGCAGGGACTCTGGTACGGGAATTTCCGAAATCACTTTCTTCTGTTTACCTTGAGAAAATCGAGAATCCTGTTGTGGTTTTCCATTTTCTCCAGAAAGTTTGAATAATTTTTTTTAAATTTTTCTGTCCATAGTACTTCTGACAGGGCGCAGGTTCTCGGGAACATCATATATTCCACATGATTAAAATCAGGCATATATTCCGTCCACAATTGACCTTGCGATCCCATAACCAGCCTGTGCTGATCTTCGGGCATCTCTTTGGGTACCGGTTCATATTCATACACTTTCTCCAGAGGTGTAAATCCTCCAATTGCCAGAGGTTCTGATTCTTTATCTCCCTGATAATTGTCGAAATAGACATAAAGACGCGGTGTCATTACAACATCATGACCGAGATTCGCAGCCTTAAGTCCCCCCTCTTCTCCCTGCCAGCTCATAACAGCTGCTCCCTCGGCCAGTCCTCCTTCAAGGATTTCGTCCCAGCCGATGACTTTGCGCTCTTTTGACTGAATATGTGAGGCTATCTGCTTGATAAACCAGCTCTGCAGTTCATCATAACTGTTTACGCTCAGTTCTATCATCCGGTCCTGGATTCTTTTCTCTTCCTCCCATTCATATTTAGGAGCTTCATCTCCTCCGATATGAATGTATTGTCCCGGGAAGAGTTCCATCACTTCATCGAGTACATCTTTCATAAAACTGACTGTGGTATCTTCAACATTGAGGATGTGCTGACTGATTCCCCAATGGCACAGGGGTTTTAAAGAGGCATTGGTGCATCCCAGTTCGGGATAGGCGGAAATAGCTGCCTGCATATGACCCGGCATGTCAATTTCAGGTATAATAACAATCTCTCTCTCTGCGGCAAAGGCAACGATCTCTTTTATCTCTTCCTGTGTGTAGAAACCGCCATGTTCTTTATCATCATATTTTTTAGGCTGATCGTTACTATGACCGATGAGTGTAGAATCTCTATACCCTCCGATTTCAGTCAATTTTGGATATTTTTTAATTTCAATTCTCCATCCCTGATCTTCTGTCAGATGAAAATGGAATCTGTTGTATTTATATAGTGCAATCAAATCGATGAATTTGAGAACATCCTCTTTTTTCATAAAATGTCTGCAGACATCGAGATGCATTCCTCTCCATTTAAATCGCGGAATGTCTTCAATGGAGCAGCAAGGGATCGTCCACTTAGCTGCTGATTCCTGTTTTTCCGAAAATATCTCTACGGGCAGGAGTTGTCTGAATGTCTGAATGGCTCTGGCAATCCCCTCTACAGTTGCAGATTTGATGATGCATTGCGTTTCTATTACTTCAATTGTGTATCTTTCGTCAACAAATCCATTATGATCAGTTTTCTCTTTACCTTCCAATACTAAGCTGATATCCCTATTGCTGTTTACAGATACTGAAAGTGGAAAACCTGTCGCGGTAGTTAGATAGCCCTTAAACAGGTTCCCCTTCTCTATGAGGGCCTCTGATGAAACTCCGATCTCACTTTTCTCTGTTAATGTAAAAAACGAATCATTTTGTGTATACCTTAAAACTTCAGGTATTATGGTTATTTTATCTTTAGATGACATTTTGTCCTCCATGTTACATATTTTATCTTGCATTTTTGTACTTAACGATGTAAAAAACAACCATGAATAATGTCAAAATCAACATGGATACCATAAAGTTTCACGAAAAACTGCCCGGTGAAAGAGAAATCCATGTCAGAAGTGGTTTTAGAATCCTCCATTTTCAGAGGGGAATTTCCTATGAAGCCTTGAATCAGATTGTACCCAGGACATTCAATTACTATAGTCTCTGTCATCTTATCGAAGGTGAGGGCTGGTACTGGACGCCGGGAAATGAAATCCGGTATTTATCGGCAGGTGATGGAATCTTTTCAACTCCCGGTTTTATTCAGAGTTATGGAGGGCATAATTCCAGATTTGTTGAAGATTTTATCTGTTTTGATGGTCCTATTGCCGATTTCCTGTTTCAGTCGGGAGTAATAAGAGACGGCATCATTAAAGTGGGGAAAATCAGGAGATTGCTGCCGGTTATCAAAGAGGCTCTCAATCTCTCCGACTCGGGACAGATATCAGCCAATGGCACTCTACAGATGCTGCTCTATGATCTCTACCGTGAGAATCTTCATGAATTTAATACACAAAGCCAAAATGGAATTGATAAGCTTATAAACCGGCTTAGTGCTTCGAGCAATCAGTGGTGGGCCGTTTCCGAGATGGCTGACTACTGTCATCTGAGTGAAAATCAATTCCGTCGATTATTCAAAACGAGAACAGGCATGAGTCCCAAGCATTATGCCGATTGTTTAAAGATGCAGATTGCTGCAGAGCGTTTGTTGAGTTCAAAAGATCCTCTGGATATTATCGCCGAGGAACTCGGTTATGCGGACCGCTACCATTTCAGTAAAGTGTTTAAGCGGATTAAAGGGATCTCCCCCAATCTGTTCAGGAAGACTTACCCTATGGTATAGAAAAGTGATCTTGGTCGTTTTTGCCCACTGAAAATTGTGATACAGTATGTAATAATCCTAACCTAAAGACAACAAAAGAGTGTAGTATGAAAATAGATGCAAATCAGGAATTTCTCCTGGAATTAGCCAATACAAAGATGCCCTTTGGGAAATATGCCGGACGTTATTTAGTGGACCTCCCTGAAACCTATGTGCTCTGGTTCAAAGAGAAAGGTTACCCTCAAGGGAAATTAGGTTTGATGATGGAACTACTGATGGAGATCAAGCTCAATGGGCTTGAAGGACTTATCAGACCTCTCCGGAAAGAATGAAAAAGTATTATCAATTTGGATAACTTCGCACTTGAAAGAAAGCAGATTCTTAATTGTGCAATAAGAAGGATGTCATTGAGATTTGTATTCCGGTGCCAGGCACTGGGATATTCTCTAGATAAACTACTTGGGTGAGTAACTGATGTAACTGATAACTGATAGCAATTCTTGACAACAAGTAACAAAAATAGTACTATCTAGTCAGACTAGCCTGCGCAAGAAGTGGGGATAATATGGAAACTAACACTTGGCAACTACAGGATGCAAAAAGTAAATTCAGTATGCTGGTTGAAAAGGCATTGCATCATGAACCTCAGTTTGTAACCCGGCATGGAAATAATGCAGTAGTAATTGTTTCATTTGAGGATTACAGAAAAATTACAAAGCCCGAAACAAATTTAGTTACCTTTTTACGAAATTCTCCTCTTTTGGGATCAGAGTTGGATATTTCAAGGAATAAAGATATTCCCAGAGAAATTGAA
>JAGLNY010000198.1 GCA_023139255.1 Spirochaetales bacterium | reverse complement strand
TGCTTGATAAGCTGCATGCCAGGACATTGGAAAGGATTTTTATTGAGGAACGGGTTTATAAAGAAATCGAGACGCAGAAAACGCGTGAAAAAGTAATCCGTGCTGTTATTAAGGGGATGGAACCTTTTCAGGACCAGATACAGCAGGAGGTGACAGAGGACGATGTAGAGCGGTTGCTGAAGATTCCAATCAGAAGAATCTCTCTTTACGATATCAATAAAGCCCAGGAAGAAGTCCGTGAGATAAACGACAGGCTGAAAGCTATTGATTATCATCTTGCGCATCTTGTTGAGTATGCCCTGGATTATATTCAGGAGATGAAGCATGCGGCTTCAGGAGTCATAACCGAAAGGCTCACCAAAATTGTTTCTTTTGATAAAGTGGATGTGCGGGAAGCAGCGAACAGGGATCTGGTGCTCAAGTACGACCTTTCAACCGGGTACATTGGGTATAACTTAAAGACTGGTGCTGAGCAATGCAAGGTGTCGCATTATGACAGATTACTGATCATTAAGAAGTCAGGCACATATTTTGTCACTGATGCCCCTGAAAAGCTGTTTGTAGATAAAGGTATGCGGCTATGCTGTCTAACAGATAAGGAGATTTTGGAAAACCAGATTATTACGGTAATTTATCAGGACAGAAAAAGCAAGGATCTCTATATAAAACGGTGCCGTATAACCAAGTTTATAATGAACAGAACGTATGAATTGATTCCTGAAAACTGTAAGGTAATTAACCTGCACACCAGGGAAGACGCGGAAATCTATATTGAGTATAAACCAAAAAAACAGCTTAAAATTCTTGAGGAAAGTTTCTACTTTCATGATTACCTGATTAAAGGAGTGAAAAGCGGCGGGGTCCGTCTGACCAGGAAAGAGGTTAAGACATTAAAGGTACGAAGGATAAAACTGCCTAATGGGACGAATGGGACTAATGGGAAAAAATAACACGCAGCAGATTGCTGACCGGGTTCTCTATGAAGATAATCATATAATAGCGATTAATAAGCTGCCCTCTGAGATTGTGCAGGGGGATTTAACCGGTGATGCCACCCTTGGTGACGCGGTAAAACAGTATTTGAAGATTACTTATAACAAACCGGGGAATGTGTATCTCGGAATTCCTCATCGCCTGGATCGGCCGACCAGTGGTATTGTGCTTTTTGCGAAGACCGAAAAGGCGCTTTCACGGCTTGGTAATATATTCCGGGAACGTGAAATCAAGAAAATATACTGGGCTGCGGTTGATAAAGTACCGCCGGAACCGGAAGGGGATCTTACCCACTACCTGCTGAGAAACAGGCAGAAAAACAAATCTTTCTCAGTCCCGGCAGGGAAGAAAGGTGCCAAGAAAGCAGAGCTCTCCTACCGGCTTATTGGGGCTACGAAATCGTTCTATGTTTTGGAAATTGAACTTCATACAGGGAGACATCACCAGATTCGTGCGCAATTTGCTGCGTTGGGTATATATATTAAGGGGGACCTGAAATATGGCGCCAACCGTTCAAATGTCGGCGGGGGTATTCACCTGCATGCCCGGAAGGTCGCGTTCAAACATCCGGTTGGGGGAAAAGTCGTTGAAATTACAGCTCCCCCACCAGCTGACCCGGTTTGGGATAATTTCCGGTAGGTAAATAGGCAGACGGAAAACCGGAGACAGGAGACAGGAAGCCGAAGAGAAAAACAAGAGGAAAGAAGATCTCCTGCCTACTTCCTTCGGTTTCCCGTCTTCTGTCTCCGGCCTCCTGTTTTCCTTTCTATCTGTTATACAAAATCACCCCTTTCCCCGTTTTCCCGTCAACAACAACCTGAAGCGGTTTCTCCATATGAACATGCCGTAGAAAATCATCCTCATACACAGCATCAAGGGCGTCAAGAATTTCTATCCTGAACAGCCCGTCATTATATACCGGGTTAACCGTCATGTACGAATTTCTGAGGGAAGTAAGATTCTGAAAGAAGTGAGTTCCTTGACTTGGCTCAACCTGAAAGTTAGTCAGCCCGGTTTCAATGATAACCCGGGCATGGGATATCTGGTTCCAGGCTGTAGGAATTCCAAGCCAGGGATCACTTGATCCCAGCCGTCCCACCACAATTAGTACATATCCTGTATCTTTCTTTTCAAACCCGGTATTTATTGTTCCAATTATCTCTGCCATTTCACGGGTTTTAGCGGGATCGAATGCGGATAGCTTTATATATACAACATCAACAAGGTCCTCGTATTTTCCGTTTCCCATCGCTTTTTTTGAAAAAACGAGAGCGTTTTCTATTTTGGTCTCATCAATATTGATATCATCAAATTCCG
>JAGLNY010000197.1 GCA_023139255.1 Spirochaetales bacterium | reverse complement strand
GGTAAACGGTTAAGGTTACCGGCAAACTCAATCTCAATAGGGGTATTCATTATTTCCTCGCCCAGTTTAAGCATATCCTGAATTATTGCTGCTATGGGATAAAAATTATATTTCAGTATTCCCGCAAATGTCATAACCTTAAGTCCGTCTCCCAAAGGGGAATCGGAAAATCTTCCAGTCTGCAAGTTATAGGTGGATGCAATATATTTCAGGGATTCGTGATTCGATGCATCCTGGACAGAGAGTTTTGTCAGATTGTCGGCGGTTCCCGCAGTTGGTGCAAAGGGTGCATTCATATCCAGGGCAAAAAAATCTTTCTGTGTTTTTTTCAGCGCATGGGAGGGGTTGGAGAGCTGCATAATCTTTTTTGGGTGTTTGGGTGAAAACCTAAGAGAGATTCCCGAATCAACTACCGTCTTACCGAACCCGAATGCGATGTATACGATACCATCTTCAGGTTTCTCACGCTCAATCGGGTAGTAGTTAAGGGATCGTGTCACACCTGAAAAATTAGGGTAACAGTAATTATCAAATTGGGAACCGGTTATCTGCTGGATAATTACCGCCATCTTTTCTTCTTCTATAAGATGATCTGTGGCTTTCATGTAATCTTTGCTTTGTCTGAAAAAAGTTGATGCATAAATGCATTTTATCGCCGTAGATAGATCACCCAGTCTCACGTCAAAATCGGGGTGATTGTTCGGGATCATGCAGGTCTGATAAATTCCGGCAAAAGGCTGATAGTGTGAGTCTTCCAGAAGACTTGAGGAACGTACGGCTGCCGGAGCCTTAATTATCCTGAGAGCGGCTTTTAAATTGTCAACAAGGTCATCGGGAAGGTGTGCCTGGAGAAAAAATTCGAGGATATCATCATCGGAACGCCCGCTCAAAGCGATTTTATGGAGATCATTTTCCTCCATGAATCTGTCAAACAGTTCGGTTGTAATGACTATGGTCCTGGGAATGGAGATGTACATTCCCGGGTATTTTTCAGGTATTCCGCTTTGTTTCAGCTGTAAATCTATAAAGGCAAGACCGCGCCCCTTCCCCCCGAGAGAGCCGGAACCGATTCTGGTAAAAAATGAGACTTCATCAAAACGGTCTTTGTTGAACCGTGCAATAACACCGCGTCCACGCTGCTGCCTGTAGAGCTTTATAGTTGCTATTAAATCACTTCTCAATTCATCCGGGCTGTTGTAATCTTTGAGAACTTTCGGGCGAATTTGTCGGGCCAATGCGAAAAGGGCTCGAGCCCGCAGCCAAGTTGAAAAATCATTGTTCTCAACATGATAGATAAATGAATCAAGCGGAATTGACGCGAGAGCATATTGAAGATCGCGTAAATTTGCAACGGAGCTAATTTCTCCCATGGTTTTCGGGTTACGGAAAGTAAAATTCCCGAATCCGTAACTTACTTTGATATAGTTTCTCAGTTCAGCAAGAAGGGTCTGGGATTTTTTGTAAATAAACTTGGCATTGAGGGCTTTAGCATCTTTATTATGTTCAAAAAATGTTGATTGGAGGAGAATTGGTAATTCACTGTTTTCTTTTCGAATATGACTGCAGAGCTTTAGGCCTGCCTGGTTATCTGTCACGCCTTCACGTTTGTACTCGACATCGGAGATTATACCCAGTGTATTGAGTTTGTATTTCTCATATAGCTCAATAGCTTCCTCGTATGACCTGGCAAGAAGGATTTTAGGTCTTCCACGCATTCGCTGGGTTTGTGACCAGTCGTTCAGCCCTTCTGTCATGATAAATCGTGCCTGCTGTATCAGGCTGGTATAAATCATCGGCAGGTAGGTGGAGTAGTAGCGGACAGAATCTTCAACAAGAATAATAACCTGAACATCGCCGGTACGGATATCATCCTCCGCATTCATGCTGTCCTCTACCAGTTTCACCATGGCGAGCAGGATGTTCGGGTTCCCCTGCCAGGTAAATATATAATCAACAGTGTCTATTGACTCCTTTTTCAGGCGTTTGATGCTTTTATGAGCCGGAATTGGGGACAAAACTATTATCGGCTGCTCGGGGTACGTGTTTCTTATAGTCCTGGAAAGTTCAGCGGCGTCAATTTCTCCTATATTAAGCATGGTAATAACCAGCTCAAACGACTGTTGCTCCATGAGGTTAAGGGCTTCGGCAGCGGATGATACATGCGTAATTTTTGGCGGGTAACGCAGGCCGAGAGCAACGTAGTCCTGGAAGAGCAGTTCCTCTATACGGCCGTCTTCCTCAAGCATAAAACGGTCATACCTGCTGCAGATAAGAAGAATATTACGTACTCTTTTTGCCATGAGATCCTGAAATGGAGAATCAAAAAGTTCGGGTGTTTTCATACTGTACACTTTACCATATTTAAGTTTTATGCAAGAAGCTTTGAGTGTGATTTTTCTGATAATATTAATTAAAAAAATATTATTTACAAATTGCGATATACATCAGAAAAGAAATAAAAATATATGTAATAAAGCAATATATAGTATATATAATTATGTAATCGACAAAATAAAGAACAAATATATATGATACTATAAAAAATATGAAATAAACCCATAAGTTTCATGTATTTGTAAATTTACTTATTGACTATTGAGTAATACAGAATATATTATGAAGACAATAAAGCGATCACTAATTTACTGTTAGTGTTTATGTTCTTCAAGGAGGTTTTGTATGTACCATATAGATTCATTTATGGCAGAACTTGAGAGAAAAAATCCGGCTCAACCGGAATTTATTCAGGCTGTGCGGGAAGTGGTTGAATCGGTGATTGATGTCGTAAACGACAATCCCGCTTATCTGGGAACCAGGATTCTTGAGAGGATAACGGAACCTGACAGAATAATCACCTTCAAGGTTGAGTGGGAAGATGATAACGGTGATGTGCATGTAAACCGTGGGTACAGGGTGCAGTTTAACAATGCCCTTGGACCATATAAGGGCGGGTTACGGTTTCACTCGAGTGTTACCCTTGGCACGTTGAAATTTCTGGGGTTTGAGCAGATTTTTAAAAACAGCCTGACAACACTTTCTATGGGTGGTGCAAAAGGCGGGTCTGACTTCAATCCCAAGGGGAAATCTGATAATGAGATAATGCGTTTTTGTAAAGCATTTATGACTGAGCTAAACAGGTATATCGGGCCTGATGTTGATGTTCCTGCCGGGGATATCGGGGTTGGTGCCCGGGAGATAGGATTTCTTTACGGACAGTATAAAAAACTACGGATAGAGCATACAGGAGTCCTTACCGGGAAAGGCCGGTTCTGGGGAGGCTCGCTTATCAGACCTGAGGCTACAGGATTCGGGGCAATGTATTTTGCCCGGGAAATGGTTGCAGAGGCAGGTGATACACTTGAAGGGAAGCGGATTGCTGTTTCCGGATTTGGGAATGTAGCATGGGGGGTTGCCATGAAGGCAACGGAACTGGGGGCAAAAGTGGTTACAATTTCCGGACCTGACGGTTACATCTACGATGAAGAGGGGGTCGGGACGCAGGAAAAATGGGATTTTATGTTGAACCTGCGTGCCTCAAATAATGATATTGTTGAACCTTATGCAAAGCAGTTTAACGCTAAATTTTTATCCGGGAAAAAGCCCTGGGAAGTACAGGTTGATATGGCTTTCCCCTGTGCGATCCAGAACGAGCTAAATGTGACCGATGCGGAACTTCTGGCTGCAAACGGGGTCTCCTATATCGTTGAAACCTCAAACATGGGATGTACACCGGAAGCAGTTGAACTGTTTCAGAAAAAGAACATTACATTTGCCCCTGGTAAAGCAGTTAATGCCGGCGGTGTTGCAGTTTCCGGGCTTGAGATGTCACAGAACTCCATGAAACTCAGCTGGCCAAAGGAAGAAGTAGACGAGAGACTCAACAGGATTATGAAAGATATTCATTCTGCCTGTGTTGAGTCGGGCAGGAACGGCAATCGTATTGACTATATAAAAGGCGCGAATATCGCCGGTTTCAGGAAGGTGGCAGACGTAATGCTGGAGCTTGGTTTTTAGGACGAATGGACTAATTTTACCCTTTAAATTTCCTTTTTGTTGGAAGCCTGATATACTGCACAAATGAGAACAGAACAAGAGACAATTAACCTGATAAAACGGCTGACACTGGCTTCCGGACTTCCCGGGTTCGAACAGGACATCACAAGGATTCTGCAGGAAGGACTAAACGGAAGATCCGACTTTTTTACAGTAGACAGAATTGGCAATGCTCTTTGGACTCTTGAAAACACACTCGAGAACAGTGATTGCAGTACTGCAGACATGCCAAAGATATTGCTTGCAGCCCATCAGGATGAAATTGGCTTTATAGTTTCTGAAATTCTTACTACAGGGTTTATCAGGATCCATAATCTCGGGAGCTGGAATCCTGTTACACTTCCATCATCACCAGTTGAAATAGTGAACAGACAGGGTAATAAAATTCCCGGAATTATCGGACATATATCACCCCATTTCCTGAAAGACAGAAAAAGTGATGTCCCTGAA
>JAGLNY010000196.1 GCA_023139255.1 Spirochaetales bacterium | reverse complement strand
AGGTTTATTCTGATTGCCTTGGGGACCATGGCGATCAACCATCCTGCATGGTACGTTCCAATGCCTGGAAACTAATGTATTATTCCGAGTTTGACACCTGCCTTTTGTTTAACCTTGAGGAAGATCCTATGGAATTGTACGACAAGGCAAATGATCCGGAGTATCATGAGATTGTGGAAAAGCTTTTAGCCAGGATTAAAGCGCGATGGTCAGCTGAAAAGATGCTTCAGGGAAGAGCCCTGGAAGTCCGGGATAGAGATCTTCTGGATCATTGCGGCCACGCAACGAATTCGTACCCTGTTGTTCAGGAGCTGCCCCCGGAGGACGCGAACCAGTTTGATTTTTCACAACTTTCCTTGAATGGAAAAAGCACAACACTGGAAGGAGAAAAAAACGATGAGTAATGAAATATGTCTTGGGGTTCTTGGTCTGGGAAGGATGGGAATGCGTCACTGTGAGAACATCTCTTCAACAACCGGATTGAAACTGGCGGCTGGCAGCAGCCGTTCAGAATCCCAAAGGGAGAAGTTTAAGGAGAATTTCGATGCTCAAGTATATGACAATCATTTCGGCTTGCTTGATGATCCCCGTATCCAGTGGATCGTAATTGCGACATACACGAGTCAACATAAGGAGTGGTCTTTAGAGGCGCTGCGTCGGGGGAAATCCCTTATAATCGAAAAGCCTATCGCACTATCGTACGCGGAAGCAGATGAGATATTGATTGAGGCAGACCGGCAAGGTCAAAAAGTTACTGTTTTTCAAAACTGGCGATGGGAACAGGATTATACATTGATTAGAAGAGTACTGGATGAAAATCTACTGGGAGATATTTGCCGTATTGAATCAAGGATAACCAATTATTCTGCAGGTTGGGGTGGGTGGGGAGCACAAGGGATAGCGCATCCATGGCGATTAGAAAAGCAATACGGCGGTGGGGTACTGCTTGATTTTGGACCACATCTCTTTGATCAGCTAACGCTTATGATACCTTCACCAATAAAAACGATTTTTGGTAAAATGGAACGACAGATCTGGAGTAAGGAAGTGGACGACCATTTTTGGGCTGAAATCCTGTTTGCTAATGGGATTTCTGCACGGGTTGAAGCCTCAAACAATCACAGGATACCTCTTCCGCGTTGGTGCATTATAGGAGCAGAGGGTACACTGCAAGTGAGTGGTGAAAAAACGATTGAAAAAAATACAGCCCGAATAGTGAGGGGCTTTCATGAATTTAAACAGGAAATGGTTTTTCCCATCACCAAGGTAAATTCTTCTGAGGCCTATTATCGAGAGTTCTCCAAATATTTACATCAGGATGCACCTCTCCCGGTGAGTAAGGAGAGCATCAGGTTAACCATGAAGTTAATTGACGCAGTCCGCCGATCCTCTGACCTTGGTGAGGCGGTTATTATTACTTAAATTTTCAGATTTGTGAAAAAGGGAGATTATATATATGATTTTGAAACAATCGAATGTACATCCGACACTTCTTTTGGGTTACGATGTAGAGAGTCGGGGAACAGGGGGTTTTGGATTTGAGGAGGCGGCACGGTTTCTAAAGGTTGCTGTGCCGCTCCACAAGGAGCTTCAGGTACCATGTACTCTTTTTATTTGCGGGATGACACTGGAGAACAATATTAAAGAGTTTCAAAAAGTGAGTGCAGAGCATGCGGATTTATTTGATTTACAACAGCATACATATTCCCATGTTCTTCTTAAAACTGTAGTTCAGGATAATGAAACAGGAATAACGGTATACAGCGGGGGGGATCCAGGGAAGATCAGGGAGGAAATACAAAAGACAAACGGATTATTTAAGAAATATTTGGATGTCAATTGCATAGGGCTAACCGGACCTTATGGATATTATAGGGGGCTGAGTGATCGCCTTGACCTTTTAAAGATACTTCATGAATCGGGCATTAGATTTTCCAGGACCTTTGCCCGTAATGAACATGATTGGTTTCCTGTCCCGTTTTCAAAACAACCTTTCTGGTACGAAGAGCAGGGCTTTGGTGACATTCTGGAATTTCCTGTACAGGGCTGGCAAGATTGTGTTTGGAGAAATTCACATGGCTGGGATAAGCATGAAGAATATTTCCAACATATAAAAAAAGGTATTGATTACATAGCAGAACATAAATTAACCTGGAATTATGTACAGCACGATTGGTCCAGTTTGAAAGAGGACCCGGAAATGCTTATTACCCGCAGGATAATAACGTATGCCCTTGAACGCGGCGTAAGAATACGATCTTATCTTGACTATTATAAAGAATCTTTAGCCATCAGGGAGGGCTTATCAAAATGAGTAAAAAACTGGCAATTAACGGTGGGAAAAGAACGGTCCCGGAAGGATTTGAAAGGCCGTGGCCTTTAATTACCGCAGAGGACAAAAAGGCTGTGATGGACGTGCTTGACAGAGGGGTTTTATGGGGTGTTTCTGCCCCTGAAGTAACCGCATTACAGGAAGAATGGGCAAAGTATGTTGGTACCCGGCACTGTCTGGCTGTGAATAGCGGAACGGCTGCTCTGCATATAGCACTGGCAGCAGCGGGAATCAGCCCGGGGGATGAAGTTATAACCTCAGCTTTTAGTTTTTTAGCTTCTTCTTCCTGTATACTTCATCATAATGCAATTCCCGTTTTTGTAGACATCGACCCAAAGACTTTCAATATAGACCCAAAGCAAATTGAAGAAAAAATTTCAGAAAAAACAAAGGCGATAATACCTGTTCATATCCATGGCTTACCGGCAGATATGGACTCGATAAACAGGATCGCAAAAAAATACAATCTGGTTGTGATTGAAGATGCCTGTCAGGCACATGGGGCGACATATAAAGGTATCAAGGCTGGGGCGTTAGGGGATATGTCCGCATTCAGTCTGAATACCACGAAAAATCTTGCCGGGGGAGAAGGAGGGCTCTTTAATACCAACAACGAAGAATACTCTGATAAAGCAGCAATGGTACGTATGTTTGGAGAAATACCCCAAAAGAAAGGGCAAAAAAGAGACTATAACGCCTATGGTATGGGCTGGATGTATCGGAGTCAGGAGATGCCGGCAGCTTTTACCCGGAGCCAATTACGGCGGCTGGATGAGAACAACCGGCTTAGGTGCAAGAACGCCCGGTACCTGACGAGTCATCTGAAAGAAATCAAGGGGATAATTTCCCCCAGTGAATCTGAGGACAGTACACATATTTATCATATTTACCGGATCAGGCTAAACCCCAAAGCAATGGGAATTCATATGGGGGCAAAAGAATTCAGGCAGAAAACACAAAAAGCCCTGAACGCTGAAGGTGTCAACGTGATGGAATGGCAATTTATGCCTCTGCCGGGACAAACCCTTTTTCAATTAAAAGAAGGCTATGGAAAAGGATGCCCCTGGAGTTGTACCCATGCCAGGGATATAAAGTATTCTGTAGAAGATTATCCTGAGACAGTGAAACTGATTGACGATTCATTTATCATGCGCGTTCCGATCTGTCCGCCGAATGGTTTGGAGTTAATGAACCATTATGTTGAGGCCTTTAGAAAAGTATTTGATAATATCGGGGAAGTGATAGAATTATAGTGACTTTTGGATAAACATAGCCTAATGGCAGCAAGGGTGAATGGACTGGTCTTGACGTCAAGGCTATACAAGAGCTGAATAGTTTATCGCCGAGCAGGACTATGAAGAACTTGATCTGCTGATCATGAAAAGCTTGTTGGAGTAATTCTGAAAGAAAATTAGGTATTGGAAGCTGTGTATATACTCAACAAAGGGAATATACCTGTAAAAGTACTCAGTTCGTACTAAAAGCATGATGCATAACAACTGTTGCCGCGCCGATACAACTGGCATTTTCACCGAGAGAAGATACCTTAATTTCCGGGAGTCCTATTTCAGCTGTATAAGCCTTTTCTTTAATAACTTTTTTTAGTATATCGATAAATGGAACATATAGAGGTAATGAACTTCCCCCGATAATAATCATCTCCGGGCTTAACAAGTTGACTGTATTGGCCAATCCTATTCCGAGATAGGTAACCGCCTGTTGGATAATTTGTACAGCAGCCTCATCGCCTTGATTAGCCGCGTTAACTATGGTAGTTATGGGTAAAGTACTATTGTTTTTATCCATATATTCGTTGAGTATGGAATTGCAGCCGGATTTAATAATTCTGAGTGCATTGGTTTCTACAGCTGATTCGCTGGCAATTGCCTGAAGACACCCCAAATTACCACAGCTGCAGACAGCTCCCGAAAGACCCTCTGTCATGTGCCCAAACTCACCTGCAGAACCATGGAAACCAGTATATAATTTACCGTCAATGATGATACCGCTGCCAATCCCTTCGGCGATAATCACCCCGAATAAAAACTTTTTTCCCTTGCCGACCCCAAAGCGAGCCTCCCCCAGCGTCATTGCTTTTGCGTTATTAATTAAAAAAGTATTGAAACCCAAAGCTTTCTGAAAAAACATAACGAGAGGTTCATTTCGCCAGGCAGGTAAGTTTGGTGCGTGAATAGCAATTCCGGTTTCCATGTTGATTAGCCCAAGAAAACTGATTCCCATCCCTAGTATTATTGTTCTATCAATTCCTGATGCCGATATCACATCTTCGACCATCTCACGAATATCATTCAAAACCTTCTTGAGATTCTCACTGGCTTTAATGGTTAATCTCTTTTTGTGGATGATATTGGCATGGAGGTCCATTATCAAGGCGATTGCATACGTTATACCTATATCAATACCAATACAATAGAAAGATTTCGGGTTTATTTCCACTAACATTGGCCGCCTGCCGCCGCTCGAATCACCTATACCAACAAATTTTACAATATTAGCTTTTTTTAACTTGGCAATTATATTAGATATGGTCGCTGGCGTAAGATTTGTCTGCATTGCAATGTCAACACGTGATACAGTGTGATTATGAAGCATTACCTGAAGCACTTCAGAAACGTTTTTTTGTTTTATTAATCCGTTCTGTTCAGCTGATTTTTTATTCAAACTTATCTCCAATCAATATTCTATCTGAGATCTTGATTTATATCCACCCAGGACAGAAGCGAAGGCAGTTAGACCAGTTGCAAAAAACCATACTTCTATGTTAATTCATTATTATAGAAAGTGCAAGTAATATATCTAATGATTTATATACCATTTGACAATTCTTTAATATATATGTTATTCTTATTTTACTATTATAATTAGTTTTTTTGGTGTTTGGCTAAGGGTTGTTCTGGTAAGCACGTTAGCATGGTGGATACTGTTACTGCATTTCAAACGAAATAATATTATATAAGGAAAAAAAATGAAACGATCAGAGATAAATGAAACTATTGAGGGGGCTATTGAATTATTCAAGAGCATGAAGCTCAGCCTGCCGCCTTTTGCATATTGGAGTCCTGAGATTTGGGAAAAAAAAGGTTCAGAATGTGATGAAATAAGAAAAACGGAAATTGGATGGGATGTAACGGACTTTGGCCTTAATGATTTCAGGAAAGTTGGAAGAACGATTTTTGTTTTACGTAATGGTTTGGCAGTAGATGAGCGATATAAAAAACAATATTGCCAGAAAGCTATGTATTTGCTGGAAGGACAAAAATCCCCAATCCATTACCACAAGAAAAAGCTCGAAGATATCATCAATCAGGGACCGGGGAACGTGCTAATTACCTTCTGGCGTGTTTCAAAGGATAACGACCTCTCAAAAGACACTGTTGATATTACAGTTGATGGTATACATAGACAGGTTCAAGCAGGAGAGGAAATCCGGTTGACTCCTGGAGAATCGGTATTCTGTGATAATAATATTTATCATGAGTTCTGGGCAGAGGAAGGTTGCGGGAATACTTTATCTCTTGAAGTTTCCAGCCTGTCTGATGATCATAGAGATAATTTCTGGTTACTGTCCGGGGATCGGTTCCCCCTGATTGATGAAGATGAAAAACCAAGACACCTGCTATGTACGGAGTATAGCTGATAGTGAGTGACTGAACAAACAGTACTAGTTAATAATCGATCAAACATTGAATAAGATGAACATGAGGAGAGAATCAAGTGGAAAATATAAAATCCTATCAAAATCCTGAATTACCCGTTGATGAGCGGGTTGAAGATTTATTAAAAAGAATGGGTTTAAAAGAAAAAATTGCCCAGTTAAAAGCAAGTGGCATGTACAATCTTTCGGCGAAAACGTTCTCCGATTTGCTTGATGGTATACCGCAAGTGAAAAGGAGAGAACTTGAAGGATTATTTATGCAATCTCTCAATCAGAAAACGAGTATAATGCAGGTTGCGGCAACGAATTACTGGAAAAAATATTGGAAAGAGTCTTTCACAGACAATGAGGACTGTGAGTTGGGTCAGTTCAGCGCAGCTCTCAGACACTTCTCTCCCGGGGATAGTGCAGCATTCTCAAATGAGATTCAAAAATTCGCTTTAGAGCAGACTCATTTAGGTATCCCGTTGATTATCCATGATGAATGTTTGCATGGTTGTGCAGGTAACGGTTGTACGATTTTTCCTCAGGCAATAGCTCTAGCTAGTAGTTGGGATCCTGAATTGATGTCAGAAGTATCGACAGTTATCGGGAAGGAGACAAAAGCGCGGGGTGTTAATCAGGGTCTTGCCCCGACAATGAATATTGCCCGGGATCCCAGATGCGGGAGAACAGAAGAAACATATGGTGAAGATCCTTATCTAACAACGGCTATGGCTGTCTCCTTTGTACGGGGTGTTCAGGATCAAAAGGTTATCGCAACACCCAAGCACTTTGCGGCAAACTTTGTCGGAGATGGTGGAAGGGATAGTACCTCGATTGATATATCTGAAAGAACATTGAGGGAAATTTATTTTCCGGCTTTCAAGGCGTGTATTGAAGAAGCGAATGCCCTGTCGGTTATGGCTGCCTATAACTCGATTGAGGGAAGTCCCTGTCATTGTAATAGAAGACTTCTCACGGATATTCTGAGGGGAGAATGGGGATTCGAAGGATTTGTAGTTTCAGATTATCATGCTGTTTTGCGATTAAAGGTATTACATAATATTGCTGATACGAATGCTGAGGCTGCCAAAAGAGCTTTAGAGGCTGGTATGGATATAGAACTGCCTGCCAGCGTTTGTTATGATGAACTGTTTGGGCTGGTCGAGAAAGGAGAACTGTCCGAAGAAGTGATTAACATATCAGTCCGACGGTTTTTAAAGGCTAAATATTGGTTGGGTTTGTTTGATGATCCCTATGTTGACCCTGAGTATGCCGAAATGATTTGTGATTGCGAAGAACATCGAATGTTGGCTTTGAAAACTGCCAGAAAATCGATTGTTTTATTGAAAAATGACGGGATATTACCCTTCACCAGGAAAGTAAGTTCAATTGCCGTTATAGGCCCCAATGCGGATGAGGCAAGATTGGGAGGTTATGGTAGTTATGGGGTAGATGTGGTTACGCCCCTGGAAGGAATCCGAAAGAAAGCCGGAGATACTATTGACGTTTATTTTGCTGAAGGATGTAGGTTAACCGGTAATTCAAAAGAAGGTTTTGAGGAAGCTGTAAGTGTTGTCAAAAAATCCGATATTGCAGTTTTATTC
>JAGLNY010000195.1 GCA_023139255.1 Spirochaetales bacterium | reverse complement strand
TATAAAGTTTCCGGTGGTCTGCATGGGGTCGGTGTTTCAGTTGTAAATGCCTTATCTGAGTGGCTTGAGGTTAAAATTCATAGGGAAGGGAAAATTCATTTTCAGGGTTATAAAAGAGGCATAAGTGGAGATCCTGTAGGGGTAATTGGAGAAACAGGTCTTAATGGAACCCATTTACGTTTTAAACCGGATGATACTATTTTTGAGACAACAGAATTCAGCTATGACATACTCTCTCAGAGACTCAGGGAACTGGCATTTCTAAATAAGGGAATAAAAATAACATTTACTGACGAGAGACAGCTTGAACCTAAGACCCGGATTTTTCAATTTGAGGGGGGGTTAAAATCTTTTGTTGAATACCTAAACAAAACAAAAAGATCACTTCATCCAGAACCGGTTTATTTTGAGGCTGTTAAGGAAAATGTAGATATAGAATTGGCTCTACAGTATAACGATGGATATAGTGAAACCGTTTTTACGTTTGTAAATAATATAAATACCCGAGAGGGTGGAACCCACTTGATTGGCTTAAAAGCAGCTCTCACAAGGGTTTTTAATGAATTTCTTAAAAAATCAAAACTTGCCAAGAAGATTGAAGTATCGTTCTCCGGGGAAGATGTACGTGAGGGGATAACAGCCGTTTTATCAGTGAAAATTCCTCAACCGCAATTTGAGGGACAGACAAAGACCAAGTTAGGAAATTCTGAGGTAAAGGGACTTGTCGAATCCCTTGTAAACCAGAAATTGACAGACTACTTTGATGAGTTTCCTGAAGTAGTTGATGCAATCCTGGAAAAAGCTGTTCTCGCTGCAAAGGCACGTATTGCTGCCCGAAAAGCGCGGGATCTCACTCGAAGAAAATCGTTTCTTGAGGGATCCGGGCTGCCTGGAAAACTGGCAGACTGCAGTGAGAAAGACCCCACATTATGTGAAGTATATATAGTTGAGGGAGACAGTGCCGGTGGAAGTGCAAAGCAGGGTAGAAACAGGGAATTTCAAGCAATACTGCCGCTTTGGGGTAAAATGCTGAATGTTGAAAAAGCACGTGTTGACAAAGTGCTTGGTAATGAAAAACTGCAGCCGATTATTACCTCTATCGGGGCAAATATTGGCAGTGAGTTCGATGTATCGAAGGTGCGCTATCATAAAATTATTATTATGGCAGATGCAGATGTTGACGGGTCTCATATCCGGACATTATTATTAACGTTTTTTTTCCGATACATGCCCGAACTTTTTGAGAAGGGTTATATTTATCTCGCAATGCCCCCGCTTTATAAAATCACATATGGGAAGAAAATAAGATATGCCTATGATGATAAGGACAGAGATAAGATTTTCGACGAACTGGGGATAAAAACCGGAGATAAAAAAGTAGGAATCCAGCGGTATAAAGGGCTTGGTGAAATGAATCCATCACAATTATGGGATACAACCATGAACCCGGAAACAAGAAGTGTAATCCAGGTAAAACTTGAAGATGCCGTTGAAGCGGATACGGTTTTTTCCATACTGATGGGAGAAGACGTTGAACCGAGAAGAAAATTTATTGAGGATAATGCTTTATTAGTAGCAAATCTTGATGTCTAGAAGTTTCTACATAATCCGATTTTACCTAGACTAATTTAGGAAAGGTTTCCGAATTATGGATATTTTATATGAGGTAGCAGAGTGAGTGAAATAGTAAAAAAACAAAATATAATTCCTATTGCAATAGAAGATGAGATGAAAGAATCATATCTCAATTATGCTATGTCTGTAATAGTAAGCCGGGCTCTTCCTGATGTTAGGGATGGTTTAAAACCAGTTCATCGACGAATTCTCTATTCTATGTATGAGATGGGTCTTCGTTCTGATAAAGCTTTTAAAAAGTGCGGGCGTATTGTTGGTGATGTGTTAGGTAAGTTTCATCCTCATGGAGATCAGTCAATATATGATGCTCTGGTTAGGCTTGCCCAGGATTTCTCTATGCGATACCCGGTTGTAAAGCCCCAGGGAAACTTTGGTTCTGTTGATGGAGATCCTGCGGCAGCAATGAGATATACAGAAGCGCGAATGGCAAAAATTGCCGAATATCTACTCAGTGATATAAATAAGGAAACTGTCGATTTTGGGCCAAATTATGATGATTCCATGATAGAGCCCCTTATTCTTCCTGCTGCATTTCCGTATCTTCTTGTTAATGGAGGAAGCGGGATAGCAGTTGGGATGGCAACAAATATGGCTCCTCATAATATTACGGAAGTATGTAGTGCAGTTTGTGCCCAGATCGATAACCCCAATATAGAATTAGATGAACTTATTACCCATGTTAAAGGTCCTGATTTCCCAACAGCTGGTATTATTTATGGAACAAGAGGCATTGAAAATGCTTTTCGGACAGGACGAGGGAGAATTACTGTCCGTGCCAGATGTAATATGGATACTCTGGCGAATGGAAAAGATGTGATAATTGTCTCTGAGCTTCCCTATCAAGTGAACAAAGCAAACCTTATAGCAAAAATAGCTGATTTGGTTAGGGACAAGAAGATCGATGGAATTGCTGATCTGCGGGATGAATCTGACAGGGATGGAATGAGAATTGTAATAGAACTAAAAAGAAGCGCAGTGGCTAAAGTGGTGCTGAATCAATTATTTCTTCACACATCCCTACAGCAGAATTTTAATGTTAACAACCTTGCGCTGGTTAATGGACGCCCTAAATTATTATCTCTTAAAGAGATGATTTACTATTATATACAGCATAGAAAAGAAGTTGTTATTCGTAGGACAAAATTTGAACTAAAAAAAGCTGAAGAAAGAGCCCATATACTGGAAGGTTTAAAAATTGCCCTGGAAAACATTGATGAAGTTATTAAAATCATAAAAAATTCTTCTGATGTTTCCGATGCTCGTGATGCCTTGATAAAAAGGTTTGGGTTATCACAAGTGCAGGCTCAGGCAATTCTTGATATGCGGCTTCAAAAACTTACAAGCCTTGAAACCCAGAAAATTGTTGCTGAGCTTAAAGAAATCAAAGAAAGAATAGCACACTATAAAAAGCTTCTTGCCAGTGAAAAAATGCAGATGGATGTAATCTCACAGGAAACGCGTGAGGTTTCAGATAAGTTTGGGGATAAAAGAAGATCAGAAATTCTCTATGATGAAGTTGATGATATTAACATTGAGGATCTTATTAAAGAGGAAAATGTAGTTGTCCCAATTTCTAATAAAGGGTTTATAAAACGGGTTCCTGCTTCCGCCTATAGAAC
>JAGLNY010000194.1 GCA_023139255.1 Spirochaetales bacterium | reverse complement strand
CACGTCCTTTTTGTAACTTCTGAAGGGAAAGCATATTGGATTAAGGTTTATGAAATTCCCGAAGGGTCAAGAACTTCGAAAGGGAGCCATATTAAATCTCTTTTAGCTATTTCTGCGGATGAAGACATAACAGCAATAATAACATTTAAGGATTTTTCTCCAAACAAATACTTATTTATGGCTACGCTCAGAGGTGTCGTTAAAAAAGTAGAGATTCCTCTGTTTAAAAATGCTAAAACAAGAGGAATAGCAGCTATAAATCTGGACAGCGGCGATAAATTAGTAAGTGCGTTATTAACTTCCGGTGAGGATGAGGCCTTGCTGGTTACCAGAAAAGGGAAGGCAGTTAGATTTTCTGAGAAATTAGTTAGAGCCATGGGCAGAGCCTCCAGAGGCGTTCGCGGAATCAGACTGTCAGCCATAGACGAAGTTGCCGGCATTCTTCGTGTAAACGAAAATAATAAAATATTAATACTTACTACCAACGGATATGGGAAAAGATTAGAGTTTAGTAGCTTCGCTACTCATTCAAGGGGAACAAAGGGGCAGATTTGTTATAAATTTTTTGAAAAAACCGGGGAAATCATAGGAGTTCTATCTGTTAACGAAGAACATGACTTAATGTGTATTACAGCACTTGGGCTATCCATACGGACTAACGCAGCGCTGATTCCTGTGCAGGGTCGAAACGCAGGCGGTGTTATTGTAAATTCGATAAGAAAACCCGATCAGATTGTCTCAATTGCAAGAACGGAAAAAGATGAAGACAATCTTGAAGAAGAACAGGAAGAAGAGGAATAAACGAACAATTTTGTTTCACGTGAAACAAAAAAACGGCGAAAAACAACTTCGCCGTTTGTGAGGTGCTCCGTAACAGGAGGCCGTTGAATATTAGTTAACTGATACAACTTCCAGTGTGGGAGAAACTTTTTCTCTTAAATATCTTTCCACTCCCTGTTTTAAGGTCATTTGGGACATCGGGCATCCTGCACAAGCTCCGGTTAGACGAACGCTGACAATATCTCCATCAAGGCTGACAAAATCAATATCGCCACCGTCGTTTTGGAGAGATGGCCTAATATCATTAATAGCAAGTTTTACTTTTTCTTCCATTATTTTCTCCTTTCAGTTTATCCCTGAAAGGTACAGAATGTTATATGATTGGTCAAGAGAATATACAAAAAGAGCTGACACCCTTAAGCAAATTTATTATAATCACGTCATGTCTGTTAAAAAAATTGTTTTTGCGAACCAAAAGGGTGGAGTTGGGAAAACAACTTCCACAGCTAACCTTGGGGCTTATTTGGCTGAGTTTGGGCAAAAAGTTCTATTAATTGATCTTGATCCTCAGGGAAATTTAACCAGTGCCGTTGGGATTGATGATGAGATTCCTGGTATTTATGAGGCTTTGTCAGGTAAAATAGAAATAAAAAAAACAATTCAAAGCACTTCAGTTGAAGGTTTGTATGCAATAGGATCTAATATTAATCTTACTGGAATAAATGTAGAACTTGTAGATGCCTATAGAAGGGAGTTCTATCTTGATAAACAGTTGAAGCGTCTGGAAGATGAGTGGGATTACATTTTCATTGACTGTCCTCCTTCACTTGGTCTTTTAACACTTAATGGATTAGTTGCTGCAAATTACTCAATTATTCCTCTTCAATGCGAATATTTCGCACTTGAAGGATTAAGTATGTTAGTTAGGACAATTATGAGCGTAAAAAAACAATTAAATCCTGATCTTGAAATAATGGGAATTGTGTTTACCATGTATGATCAGCGAACCCGGCTTGCAAAAGATGTAGTACAAGACGTATCTGATTATTTTGCTGACAAAGTTTTTAACAGTCTTATTCCACGAAATGTGAGATTGTCTGAGGCACCATCACACGGTTTGCCAATTAATTTATATGACCCATTTTGTAGTGGTGCAAAGGGTTATCTTGAACTTGCCAAGGAGGTGTTGAAACGTGGCTAAAAGAGGATTAGGCAAAGGAATAAGTTCATTGATTGGTGACTATCCGCTGGATAATAGACTGGTTAACGAAAGAAAAAACACCCTTCCGGAAGAGGATGGTAATAGTGTTGTTATGCTTGGACTGGATAAAATTAGCTCAAACCCTGGTCAGCCAAGGAAATATTTTGACACCACAACACTACAGGAACTTGCAGATTCAATAAAGGAACAAGGGGTACTTCAGCCTATCCTTGTTGAGGAGTCTCCTGATATTCCGGGGCATTTTATCATTGTTGCCGGGGAAAGGCGCGTTCGTGCATCAAAAATGGCTGAAATTAAGCACATCCCTTCATTAATAAAAAATTTCACCGAAGAACAAAGAATGGAAGTAGCTTTAATAGAAAATATACAAAGAGAAAACCTGAATCCAATAGAGGAAGCGCAAGCCTACCGATTCCTTATAGAGCAGGCTTCATTAAGCCAGGAAGAGCTGTCAAAAAGAATAGGCAAAAAAAGATCAACAGTAGCTAACAGTCTCAGATTATTGAATCTCAATGAGGAAATACAGCAAAGTTTAAAAAACGGGATACTTTCTGCTGGACATGCAAGAGCCCTGCTTGCTGTTGTTAATCCAGCCGATCAGGAAATACTTTTTTACAGGATAATAGAAGACAGTCTTTCTGTTCGACAGGCAGAATTTGAAGGCAAAACCCTGAATGAGGGGTCAAGAGCTGCCAAAAAGAAGAGAAAACAGAAGGAGAAAGGAGAAAAATCTATAGAGATCCGTAGGATTGAGGAGAAGTTTTTAGAAACACTTGGAACAAAAGTTTCTCTTAAGGGAACTTTACAGAAAGGAAAGTTGGAAATTTCTTTTTATTCTCCTGAAGATTTGGAAAGAGTATATTATCTTCTTACAAAAGAGGAAGGATTGTTTAATTAATTACCATATAAATAAATAGGAGAATTTATGGATAATTTGAAAGATGGTTTATATGCGGAAATTGATAGTTCAAAAGGTGTTATTCTCATAAAACTTGAATATGAGAAAATTCCATTGACGGTATCAAACTTTGTGGGATTGGCTGAAGGAATCCTTGGAAATGCAAAAGAGAAAGTTGGATATTACGATGGGCTGACCTTTCATCGGGTTATCAATGATTTTATGATACAAGGTGGATGTCCAACTGGAACAGGAACAGGAGGTCCCGGATATTCTTTTCCTGATGAATTTGATTCTTCTTTGAGACATACAGGTCCCGGAGTCTTGTCTATGGCAAATAGCGGTCCTGGATCAAATGGAAGCCAATTTTTTATTACACATGTTGCAACCCCTTGGCTTAATGATAAACATACTGTTTTTGGAAGTGTATTTGAAGGACAGGACATTGTTAATGAAATAAAACAGGGAGATAAAATTAATACAATTAATATTTTGCGCAAAGGCGTGAAAGCTAAAAAGTTTATTGTCACAGAAGAGTGTTTCAAGGCTCAAATACAAGCAATTAAAGAAAAAGCAGAGGGTAATCAAAACATAGACAGAAAAAGTGTGGAAAAGGAGATCCTTAGCCGTTGGCCTGATGCTGTTGTATCAGCATCAGGTTTGAGACAGATTGTTGTAAGAAAGCCAACAGGGGATAAGGTTCCGTCATACGGAACAAGCGTTACGGTTCATTATTCCGGCAAACTGCTAAATGGCGTTGAGTTTGATAGTTCTTATAAAAAAAATAATCCGACAGTTTTCTCAATCGGACAGGTAATTGAGGGATGGAACGAAGCCCTTCTGACAATGAAAAAGGGAGAAAAACGGGTTCTTATTATACCGCCGGAGTTAGGATATGGGAAAAAGGGGTATCCCGGGGTGATTCCACCAAATAGTTTTCTCATTTTTGAAGTAGAATTGATCAATTTCTAAATTAGCAATTATGGCAAAAGAAAAAACTATATATATTTGCAGTGAATGTGATAACACGGAACAGAACTGGCTGGGCAGATGTCCGCAGTGCGGGAAGTGGAATTCTTTTGTAGAAAGTAAGATTACCGCTAAAGAATCAGGTCGTAGTTTCAGGGGTGATCAAAGAGAAAAAAGAGGTGTTAACCTACCGCAAAACCTTTTAAAGTTGAAGGTTGAACAGGAGCTGCGCTATAGTTCGGGAATATCAGAAATGGATAAGGTTCTTGGCGGAGGAATAATGAGGGGAGGCTCTACTCTGATCGGAGGAGAGCCCGGAATAGGAAAATCTACCCTATTATTGCAGATTATATCGAATTCAGGCGCAAAGAAGGCACTTTATGTTTCCGGGGAAGAATCTGCAGGACAGATAAAACTTCGTGCAGAAAGGCTTGAACTTAATCTTGAGAAGATAACCGTGCTGTGTGAAACAAGAATAAATAAGTTGATTCAAATAGTAACAAAAGAAAAATATGATCTGATTGTTATAGACTCAATACAAACAGTAGTCAGTGAAGATGCAGGACCTGTTGCAGGAACAGTAAATCAAATTAAATATTGTTCAATGGAGTTGGTTGATACTACCAGATATTTAGGAGCTTCACTCTTTCTTATTGGACATGTAACAAAAGAGGGCTCTCTGGCAGGACCGAAGCAAATAGAACATCTTGTTGATACCGTTCTTTATTTTGATCAAACAGAGACAGGGGTAAGAATAGTTCGGGCTGTGAAAAACCGTTTTGGTTCAGTAGATGAAATTGGTGTTTTCACTATGACCGAGAAAGGTCTTCAACCCGCTGTTCATCCGGAATCCTTTTTTCTTGAGAAAAGAGAAACTGATAATTCAGGTGATATTCCAGCCGGGGTTGCTGCTGCCGCTGTTTTTGAGGGATCCCGAACCTTCATGGTGGAAATCCAGGCTCTCACTGTTCCGGCAAAAAGCGGGTATACACGTGTCTATTCAGATAGGGTGGATACTGCAAAAATTTCCCGTATTGCTGCAATTCTTGAAAAACATATTGGTCTTGGATTTTCTGATCAGGATATCTACATTAATGTGGCCGGCGGAATCAGACTGATTGAGGTTGGAATAGAACTTCCGCTTGCACTTGCATTATATTCTGCAAGAACCGGCAAGCCGTTGGAAAAGCGGCTTGCTTCTGCAGGTGAGCTTAGCCTTGCTGGTGAGGTGAGGCGGATCGGGCATCTGGATAAACGAGTACATACAGTAGGACAAATGGGATTTAAAAGATTTTTGGGACCAACGACACAGAATTTTCATTCTGCATCAGATGTTGCTAATAAAATTTATACTTCATGTACTAATATCCATGAAGCAGTTCAGTTTATATTTTCGGACAGCCCTACTGCAGCAAACTGACAAGAAAAGGAAATGCTGCAAAAGTTCCAACAGCACTTCCAATGCTGGTAAATAAGAAAACAAGCAAAGCATGAGTTACTCTATTTCTGAAAAATCCTTTGATAGAGAGAATATCCTCATTTATATTTTCAAAATCCGCAACTCTGGGTTTTCTTAAGAAAGCTTCTATACCGCCGGACACTATTCCTACGCCGATTGTTGGATTTAAGGAAGTAAAGGGTGCAAACAATATTGATGCAACAATTGTAAGAGGATGGGCAAGTGATAAAATTGCCCCAATACCCGATAAAATACCATTAATCGCGAACCAATAGAAAAACATCTCAATTCCCTGAGACCAACCCGCATTGATAAACCCGATTATAAGTAATACTGCAACGGCTGCCGGAACAACCCAGGGAATAAATTTTGATATCCTGGAAGGAGCAGGTATATGATTCAGCTCAGTAAGATTGTCTGAAAGTGTGCCCTTTTCCAGTTCTGCTATGGTTGCTATAATGCCCTCTGCATGTCCGGCTCCAATAACCGCAAGGATGGTTTTGCCAGGAGCTTTATAAATATTTGTAGCTAAATATCTATCTCTTTCATCTATAAGCACTTGCTTAACGGTTGGAAGCTCTTTTGCCAACTCTTCCAGCATTCCCTGAAGGGCTGATCTCTCTTTTAGAGCCTCAATTTCTTGTTGTGACAATTTTTCACGGGAGAAAGCTGATGAAATCAGGGCAGCAAGAAGTTTCATTTTGTTCCAGAAGCTGGATTTTTTCCAGGCTCTTCTTAAAGTTATTTGTATATCCCTGTCACTTAATGAAAAAGGAATACCGGCTTTTTCAGCAGCCTCAATCGCTATTTTCATTTCCTGCCCCGGTGTTATCCCGGAATGTTCTCCCATGCGGCGCTGGAATGAAGAAAGTGCAAGGTTAGCTAGCATGAAAAAGCCTTTTCCTTGCTTTAGTACGTTACCAATATTTAAATCTTTCCAGGATTGTCCTTCTTTCATTACCTTGTATCTTCCGGCATCAATTTCCACACACACATGGTCAGGCTTTTTTTCCTGGATTAAGGTCTCTACCTCATTAACGCTTTCGGAAGATATGTGAGCAGTCCCTAAAAGATAAACAGTTTTATTTTCTGTAGTAATAATAGTAAGAGTATCAGTACTGTTTTCGCTTTTCACATAAAGCCTCCGTGTTGGCTAAATATACTCATGAATGAAAAAATGAACAAGACCATGATGAAAAATAGAGTTTGATTAATGCTGTAATATACGGTTCAGGAATAAGTTAGTGGTACTAACATATTAGTTTAGTGCTATACATAGCTGGAATGCATATTCTTCTAGATCTCCGGTGAGCATGCCGCCGGCTTCTTTGACCATACGAAGCATGATATTGTCATCGGCCGGTTGAAGATGATGCAAATCTATATAATCGAACAGTACTTTTACAGCTTCATGAATACCTTTTGGGGTTTGATTTGGAAACTGTGCAAAAGCGTAAATACCTTTATAAAAGACATCGTGAGAAAGGTGAGCTGGTATTATGTAACTAGTGTCACGGGTTAATGAAAATCCGGCTTTACAGCAGCCAATGCCGATAGGTGTTTGCGAGGGACTGATCCTTCCGAAAACTGCAGCTTCCTGACAGGAGTAAGCATCACCGGCAAAAGAATAAATAAGTGAACCAAGCTGTTTCAGGGTTTTTAAAG
>JAGLNY010000193.1 GCA_023139255.1 Spirochaetales bacterium | reverse complement strand
CTTGGTACCAGGTACATTTTACAAGTTTGTGGGTGGAAAATACAGGGAAGATGTTTGTGAATAAAGATATAGGATATAGTGGGTTTTCGTTTTCTGAGAAAAAGAGCCGGGTGCAATATGCAAGAAAATACAAGTAATATAAAGTTGTCATGGTAAATGATAACCCCAAATTTATTTGCTAATAGAGGTCGGACCCACGATAAACCGTTGATCTGTAAATAGATAGTTGCTGTTAACATACCTGAAATGACCCTTAGAGCCATTTTTCGAGTTAAAAAAGAGCGTTTAAGATTGAAAACTTCTTGAATAATCTGCGAGTAAATCCTTAGAAGCGTTTTTCCCTGCCCAAAAACAGCTCTATGGGTAGTTTTAGCCTGTCTATGAGGAGCTAAACCAATAGGGTAAAAGCACTTATCGTGGTCCGACCCCAATGGTTCCCAATAATACCGGCAGTTGACATATATGTCAACTGCCGGTATTGTGTTTTAGGAGAGATTAATAATGAAAAAGTATAACACAAAACAATATGTTGAGTTATTCCATCTGCTGTTCCTGGATTTCCTGGGCAGGAAACTGGACAAGAGGTTTTATATTTTGAAAGGAGGATGCAATCTTAGATTCTTCATGAAAAGTATTCGGTATTCCGAAGATATTGATTTAGATGTGCATGAAATTCCCAAAGAAAAATTGACGGATGCGGTTGATGGTATTCTGGACTCAAGACCTTTTGCCCAGATTCTCCGGGTAAATGGTATGACAATAAAAACATGGTCAGCTCCGAAACAGACAGAGACGACTCAACGCTGGAAACTGCTGTTGAATACGGCAGATTTGAGTTTACCATTCAATACCAAAATCGAATTTTCAAGAAGAGGAATCAATTATAAACAGTTGTTTGAGCCCATAGACCCTCTTTTGATTAGTACATATTCGCTTACCCCCGTCATGTCCAGTCATTATATTCAGCAGGCGGCATATCAACAGAAAATAGAAGCTCTTATCAACAGAACCGCGACTCAGGCGAGAGATATCTTTGATTTGCATCTGCTTCTCTGTTCAGGAGTTGATACTGAATTGGATGGTTTCAGATTGAGAAATCGCATTGATGAAGCTGTTTCCAATGCAATGTCTGTAACTTATGATATGTTTAAGGGGCAGGTGTTTTCGTATCTACACCCGGATTACCATTTTCGATATGCTACGGAAAGTATATGGGATGAGATGGTTCTCAGGGTGGTTGAGGCACTAGAGGGAGAGAAATAATGAAACTTGATGAAGCTCTTTCTCTTATCCGAAAAACAGGTCTGATGGTTATGCGGACTGCAGACGTGATGGGACTCTTGGGAATAAGTAAGGATCATGCGAGTCAGATTCTTTCACGCTTGGCGAAGTCCGGACATTTTACCCGGCTCAAAAGAGGTGTGTGGCTACTTTCGGAGACAGCTGACCCGTTTCTGCTGATAGAATACCTGACAGCTCCATTCCCTGCGTATATATCACTTCAGAGTGCCCTCTACCATCATGGTATGATTTCCCAAATCCCAGCAATAAACTACTGCGTATCGCTGGCCCGCTCACGAGTATACAAAACCTCGACTGGGGAATTTTCTATACATCATATATCGGAAGATTTTTTTTGCGCTTATGAGGAAATGACACAGGGGAATATTAAGATGGCAACTCCTGAAAAGGCAATTATAGATATGCTCTATCTTAGTTCCGCCAAAACAAGGCTTTTTTCCGCGTTTCCGGAATTGGATATACCTTCAAGCTTTAGCATAAAGAGGGCGAAACAAATCATACGCCGGATTCCACACATACAACGTCGAACAATGGTAACAACCCGTTTTAATGAGTTGATCAAGCATTTATAAGTTAACCTCTTGCAAAACCATTCGCTCACAGAGCGAACTGGGTGCACGACAAAAAAGTTAGAAGTTAGCCGGCTCTACCTGGTACTGCAGTTCCGAAATTGAAGCTCCCCGGTCCCGGAT
>JAGLNY010000192.1 GCA_023139255.1 Spirochaetales bacterium | reverse complement strand
TCAAAGCGGCATAATCTCCTGAATGGTGGGTACAAGCGTATAATCAAGAGCCACAAGATGCTTCGGCAGCGAACAAATATGTGCCACAACATCTCCCAGTTCTTCGGGTTTCGTACACTTCTCCCGGATCTCCGGGTCATTGGTTGGTGCGCCGTCCAGATCAGGGGTAGTACCGGCAAAATCCGTAACACCCCAGGAAGGAAGTAATGTCGTAACCCGCACTCCGTGCTCGCGAACTTCCAGGTAGAGTGACTGCGAAGCTTTAGCCAGCCCGGCCTTTGCCGCCGAATACACCGACCAGCCAGGCCATGCATATTTTTGACATATACTGGAGATATTGATGATGGTTCCCGACCTCTGTTTTTTCATAATCGGGACAACCCTGCGGCAGCCCAGCAGGGACCCGGTCAGGTTAACAGCAATTGACTGTTCTATATCGGTATCGGTTTGCTCTTCAAGCGGTTTAATGCTGATAGCGGCACCTGCATTGTTCACTAAAATATCAATCCGCCCGCTTTCTTCCATTACCCGCGCAATAAGATGGTCCCAATCCTCTCCCGAGACCACATCGGCAACCACAGCCTTGACTCCCAACCGTTCAGCTGCGGTGTTTAGGTCATACCTTTTGCGTCCGGTAATCCACACCTCTGCCCCTCTACTATGCAGCACTTTTGCAATCCCTTCGCCATAACCTCTTGATGCCCCGGTAACAATCGCTACCTTACCCTTTAATTCCATACCCATTTTCTCCTTTGTGTGATATTGTTACAACTAAAACCTGAACTCAGCTCACCACCAAAGCCGGTTACTTGATTATACAGCTCAAACTGCTGCATTAGCTGTTGGGGTTGAACAACAAGCCCAGTGCTCCGATATTTGTGTGTTCTGATCAACATAGGTACATTTAACAATGCAGGAAGCAACTTGAAATTTTGCATTTTTAAAGATATTCTACGGTATAGACCCCACTTCTTTTTCAATATCACTGTGAGACCACCCAGCGGTAATTAAACTGTGAAAATCATGCTCCCAGTGTTTTATAGCCTTAGCCTTTTTTATAACAGAGCCTAGGTGAACAGGCTCAATTACAATTACACCATCGTTATCGCAAAATATAATCTCTCCAGCCTTAATAATAACCCCACCGATGCAAACAGGTTCACCAGAGCTTATCGCATCCACCTTCCCGACTATAAAACCCGGGGCAATACTACGGCTGAAAACCGGGAAGTTCATTTTCTTAAGGTCTTGAGTGTCGCGCACAGCGCCATCAATAAGAGCCCCGACAAATTCATGTCTGCAGCCTGTTTTAGCAGCACCTTCACCAAAAATCCCTTGATGATGATGAAGTTCAGGCACCTCAACCACCATAACAGGAAAGCTTACTTCACATCCTGTCATAAAGGCTTCTTGATATATGCTTAAGTCTGCTTTCCCATGATCATTTTGAGATTTAAGCAGCACAGTCACAGCAGTACCTACTATAATGCTGAAGGGAATAACAGGACGTATGGTAGGATCAATTACACGTTCCGGTAAGTTCAGTCTCACCATTGCATCTGAAATAAGTGAAGTAGAGAGTTCAAGCAGTGCATCTCGTTTTTTAGCAGTTAACATATATCCCCCAAAAAAAGTTAATCATGAGATTACTTACAAGCTCATAGATACTGGTGTGGTGCTAGTCAGTTTTCATCGGCGGCTAAGCTGCCGATTGCATTTCGCTATATTTCTTAGTGAAAGTCATTTTCAATTCTACCGCACCCCGCCCGATAGCTGTAAAATTAATCGTGTCTGTTCTACATCAAAGGACATAAGATACAATATAAATAATTAACGTCTTTTCCGAAAAGCCTTAAAAACACAATCCGTAACATCTACCCTGAAAAAAAATAGTTTGGTCTCAATTTTCAGCTTGTTTGCCTTCTTTCAGAAGAAAAAACAAATGCTCTGATAAAAAAAATCTGGCTTTTTCCATATTTCGCTGTTCGAAAGCACTCACGATCGCTTGATGCTCCTGTTTTGTTAAATCGTTCGGGTGTTTAAATAATACATAAGGTGAGTTTTCTTGGGCTCTTTTGGAAAAAAAAGTCATAAGCACACGACTCATCCGGGTGAGAAATTGGTTGTTCGCAGCCTTTAAAATCTCTATGTGAAAGTCAAGGTCGGCCTTTGCAGCTTCAATGTAATCACCACCCTGCATCAGCCGATTACATTCCTGTGCAAATATCTTGATATTATCCAGCTGCCCCGATGATGCTCTCCTTACGGCCAACTCCACTGTGCCAACCTCCAAAGCATATCTGAACTCTCCCAATTCATGAATATCATTGGTATCCATCATATAATGATCCAGAGCGCCCTCAAAAAGTCCTATTGGATCCGGCTTGTCAATCACGAGACCAATACTCTGCCTGCTTTTTAGAAAACCCAACGCTTTCAACCTGCTCACAGCCTCTCGAATTATTTGCCTCGAAACATGGATCTTCTTCTCCAACTCAGCCTCTGTAAAAAAGGACTCACCCGATTGCATTTTGTTTTCAACTATCATATTTAAAATAGTTTTTACTGTTCGCTCAGTTAGATTTGGTTTTGTCATTGTCTTTTTCAAAAAAAACACCTTTGTATATTCATAAAATAATTTCCCTACATCAAATAATATCTATCCTTTTAGGGATCCTATAACAAGACCCTTTACAAAATACTTTTGAATATATGGATACACCAATATAATAGGTCCAATAGTAACAAAAACAAAAGCAGCCTTTAATGTTTCAGGATTTACCTTGTTCACTTCTAATCCAAGAGCGACTTGAGCACTCTGAATTGACGGCTCACTGTAAGTAAACATTATCTTTCTAAGCAATATCTGCAATACTTGTTTGCTCGAGCTATTGATGTAAATCATCGCGTCAAACCAAGCATTCCAATGCCCAACCATGAGCCAGAGCGAAACAGTAGCAAGAACTGGTTTACACATAGGTAACACTATTTTCCATAATACTGTAAAATGGTTTGCACCGTCAATCTGTGCCGATTCCTTTAAAGTGTCACTTACACTCGCCATGATATAGTTTCGTATAATTACTATATTAAAAACATTCGCTGCCGTAGGGATTATTAGAGCTAGCCTATTATCAACTAGTCCAAGCCTTCTTATGAGTAGGTAAGTGGGAATAAGCCCTCCGCTAAAGAACATGGTGAATATAAAAAAGAATGTAATTAACGATCTGAAAGGGAGTCGCTTACTGCTCAATGAGTATGCGGCGCATGCAGTAACCGCAAGAGAAAGTACCGTTCCGCAAACAGTTCTGAGTGTTGTGTTAAAATAAGCATAAAAAATATTATCGTTCGAAAATATTAGTTGATATGATTGAATAGTGAAATTCTTCGGGAAAATATGTATATCGAGCCCCATAACATCAAGTGGATCGGAGAATGATATAACAAAAAGTGACCATAAGGGGTAGATAATAGATAACGCAAAAAGCACCATAAAAATATAGTTCACAATGTCAAATGACGTGGTTTTTTCAATACGCATACATTACCCCCTACCACAGACCTTTGTCGCTGAATTTTCTTACAACTGAATTTGTCCCAAAAACAAGAATAAATCCTACTATATTCTTAAACAACCCAGCCGCTGTCGCAAAACTCCAGTCATAATTCACCAACCCGGTCCTGTAAACATAGGTATCAATTATATCGGCAACTTTATAGACCGGGGGTGAATATAAATTGAATATTTGATCAAATCCAGCGTTTAATATCTGGCCTAAATTCAAAATTAACAAAATTGTGGCCACATACATAAGAGAAGGAATCGTTATGTTCCATGCCAACCGCAGCCTGCCTGCACCATCAATTGTAGCTGCATCATACAAACCTGGATCAATCCCTGAAATTACTGCAAGGTATATCACCGAGCTGTAGCCAACCCCCTTCCACACACTGGTGGAGACCAAAATAGACCTGAACCAAGATGGGTCGGCCAAGAAATAAATTGATTCCCATCCAACCGATGTCAACAAAAAATTGACAAACCCCCGTGAAGGACTCAGCAAAGTTTGAAAAATCGCCGCCAAGACTACCCATGAAAAAAAGGTAGGCAAATAGGAAATAATTTGAATCGTCTTTTTAAATTTTAAAAAACGCATTTCATTGAGCAAAAGAGCGAGTATTATCGGCGCGGGAAAACCAATTATCAACCGATATAAACTTATCAACAACGTATTACGGACGACCTCACCGAAATAGACCGTTTTAAACAGCTTGATAAAATTCAATATACCCACCCATTCACTGTCGGCTATTCCCTTCATCAGTTTATAATCCTTGAAGGCAATAGTAATACCGTAAATGGGTATATAGTTGAATATAAATACGAGAGCGACTGCGGGAACCAGAAGTACATAAAGCTGCCGATCGCGTATCAACCCCTTCAGTAATATGGTATGCTTTCCCACCTTATCTAGTCGGATTAACGTTTTCTCTTTCCTAGCCTGCCTGGCTCGTATCATAACTGCTCCTAATTCTTTAAATAGAACAAAATACTGGGGGTGGTACAATAAAGCACCCCCCCCTCAATAAAGTTCGTTTAGCTTCAGCTTCCTTTAGCCAAAAGTCATGTGTATTCAGGTCTCTGTTAATTAAGCCTCGGTAAAGTTTGAGCATGATTTGTCATGATCTTACCACCCGCGTCCATCCAACTCTTGACATATTCGTCCCAGTCTGCTGAATCAACATTTTTGGTACCGATCATAAAATCGATAGTAAATTCATCCACTATTCTTTTCATAGCAGTCATATCCACATTAAAATCGTCGCTAACCAACTTATTCAACCGGCCAACATTAATAACGTCAGTGATTCTTCGAACATTTTCCCAATCTTCAATTGCTTGCACAGCTAATGTCTCACCAAGGAATGCCGATAATTCTTCAAATGTGGAAAAATCATGAGTACTAAAGGCCATCCCACCGTGTTTTGATGGAATTGCATCAGAACTCACCTTGACTTTGCCGCTTTCCTCTATAGTAAAGTCAACGTTCTTTTCACCCCATCGTGACATCATCCAGAGGTCAAAGTCATTTATCATTTTTTCCTGGATCTGCATTATCTTAACAACTTTCTCCTCAGAGGTGTTTACACCGAACATCATACCCCACCCAAAGACCGGCCCGTAGGTAAACGCACCCGAATGACCTTCAGGACCGATAATAGACGGACTCACTGCTATTTCTACATTTGGGTCTTTCATAAAAGCACTATAAAGCCCGGAAGGACTGGCACTGGAAAGATACTGAATATTTGAATTTTCTATCCCGATTTGACCAGCTACGAATTTTGCATACAATTCTTGTTTTGTATCGGCATAAGAAGGTTCCACCAATCCTTCGGCATACCATAAACTGATAGTCCTAAGAAAATCCTTATACGCCTCTGTAACCGCACCATACGCTACGCTGCCGTCTTCTTCAAGCCAACTAAGATGATGCGTCCCGTAAGCAGCTTGTACATTCGGGAGAAAATAGTTAGTGTGTGAATTTGCTGATGAAAAACCATAAGTATCATTTTTCCCGTTATTATCCGGATCCTGATAAGTAAAAGCGTAAGCAATGTCGTGAAGTTCCTCAATTGTTGAGGGAAGTTTCGAAATACCCACATTATCCAACCAGTCTTTCCTGATATGTATGCTGGACATGGGCAATCCTCCGGCAGAAATGCAGGGCACCTGAAAGAGTTCGCCAGTATCCGGATCTGTCGATATGTCCCATGCGTACGCACCTCCCATCTCATCGATACGTTTCTTGGTACCTGGCATATACTGCTCCACAAGATCCATATCAATAGCCTGGATTAAACCATCATCAAAAGCATCTTGAGCACCCCATTTAACCATCATATCAGGTATATCTCCTGCAGCCAGTGTAACAGCATATTTTTCCCCATCCCAAGCGTTGATTTTTATTACCTGCATATCAACATTGAACATAGGTTCAATCACACTTTCTACATATGTGGTGTTGTTTTCCCACTCTGACCAATCACCCATAGTCAAGAACGTGAGTACCATCGGTTCTCCTTCCACGATTCCTGCTTCTTCTGTTCCACCTGCAAAAACCGCTGTACTAGCTATTATTGAAAGAAGTAAAACAAAAACTACCCTAATTCCTCTTACTAGACATTTTCTTTTAAACATACATTAACCCCTCCGAATCATTTTCTCAGGATTGCTACTCACCTGGCCAAAGCTTATAACAAAGTCCTGTTCTTTAAAAACCACAGTAAACCTCTTCTTTCTATCTGTCAAGTATTATATTATTTTTTAATGTGATTTTATCATTTTCTCCGGTTTATTTCTTTTTTTCTCTCAGTATATATTATTTATTCAAGCTGTCCGGCAACTTATCTCACAAAGCAGTATCCCAAAATACAGGGAAATATGAAAGTTATCTAAAGAAAAACTCTGTCAATTGTCAATGGATATCCAACTTTTCCATGACAACTTTGTAAGCTATTGCACAAAGTGCAGGAGGAGCCTGTTCCTCACTCATTCTTACACACCCCAGCCTATGCAAGCATCTCTTTATCTCTATGCTTTACCATCAAAGCAAGATTTGCAGCAATGCTCACAAGCACAAACTCAGCTGTTCACTATAATTCCACGGCATCCATTTTTCCGGCTTTGTGAGAAAATTCAGAAAACAGGTAGGGGTGACTCCTGGAAAGTATAGAAATCTAAAGCTTGTTTGCTGGATGGCTTTTTTTATTTTCTTTGATATAATCACCTATGAAATTGCAGGAGTCTATCGGACTTGATGCTTTTGAGTCTGTTTTTAGAGATTTTTTTCATATTTCAGGAGAGAATGAGGAGAATATATGCCATATTCGACGATTGAGCGACGCAAAAGATGGGAAAAAGATCAAAAACAAACCAAAATGATTAAGTCCGACAGGCTCCTTGTACTAACAACAAACCAGGAAATTTGGGAATATCTTAACCTACTGGAAAATTCAGGACAAAACATTATTGCCCTGGACATTGAGGGTGAATTCAACCTGCACTGCTATGGTGAACACTTATGTCTGGTGCAAATTTTTGACGGGACCCGGGATGTAATTATTGACCCGATCGCACATCCCGGACTGACAATGTTAAAAGAGCTCTTTACAAAGCGGGATGTCCTTAAAATAATGTACGACTCCGCCAGTGATGCGGCTCTTATACAGCATGTCCTTGGTGTCAGAATCACCTCAATCCTCGATCTCCGGCCAGCGGTAACGCTTCTGGAGTATTCCGGCCAGAGCTTATCATTTGTACTTGATGAGGAATTCAATATAGCCCCGGTAAATAAGAAAAAATTCCAACGTCACAACTGGATGCGCCGCCCGATCCCGGCTGATGCAATTGAGTATGCCATGAATGATGTCCGAATGCTTTTCCAATTAAAGGACAGACTTCTCAGCAAATTGATAGCAGAAAATTTACTGGATCGCTATATTCTGCAGAATCTTTATGTTCAGAATGGGCAAATAAAAAACATGCATAAGGACAAACATAAAAAGGCAAAAGGCTATAACAAGCTTTCCCCTAACCGGAAAAAACTTTTCAGCAACCTGTTTGCTGTACGGGAAAATATTGCACGGGCAGCTAATATGCCGCCGAATTCCGTATTCCCCAACAAAATGCTGTTGGGACTTTGCCTTACAGGAAAACCCGGTTTTAACTCTGGCAATTCTATCCCAGGGAAAAGAGTTCCTGAGAACCTGAAAAAGGAACTGCTGCATAATTTCTCAAAAATATTACAGAATACTCATTAGAAAACTATAGGTAAAGTAACCATGAACGATAAAGAAACCTTCTATGCAAAATTATCAGAACATTACGATGAAATCTTTCCCCTCAGCAGGAGTATGGAACAATTTGTTCTCCACGAACTACCCCATCATCAACTCACCAGCCTCCTCGATATTGGCTGCGGTACGGGCAGCCTGGCTATAGCCCTGTCACCTCAGGTTGAATCTGTTACAGCAATAGACCTTGATGACAAAATGATCAACAAGGCAAAAGAAAAAAACGATCAGGCAGGCAGCTTAGTAGTGTTTGAAACTTTAAATATGCTCGAGATTGAGAATCAATTCGGCCGTGGTAAATTTGACGCGGCAATCTGTCTTGGGAATACTATTGCACACCTTCTTTCCATTGCGGATATTGAGTTGTTTTTCCAGGCAGCGGCTCACGTCCTTGTCCCGGGAGGAAAATTCATTCTTCAGGGACTCAACTATAATCATATTCTGGGAGATGGAATTGATTCATTACCGTTGATAGAGAACGGCAATATCCGGTTTATACGTAAGTATCAGCATAATGCACACTCGGAACTGCTCAAGTTTGAGACTGAATTAACGGTAAAAGGAGCTTCATCAGTATCCGGCAGCACTATGCACAATCCCGTTCGCCCGGAATTATTTCACTCCTCCATTACCGAGGCCGGGTTTACTGATCTTCAAATGTTCGGCGGGTTTAATCGTTCAGCCCTACTGCCAAATTCCCTGCCGTTAATCATTACTTGCGTACGTGGTTGAATAAAATGATGACACTGAACCTGGTACTGATAATCATTATTTTCGGAGGCTGGGAGTTTTGGCTGCTACAATAAAGTCCGGGCTGAAGTTCCGGATTATTTTTTTATTTACAAAAATATTCAATTTTTTCAAATAACTCCTTGCCAATCCATTTATCTTGTTATAAGTTTAAATGCGAATCAATTTTGTAATGGGGCATTACTAATGAGACATTACTATACAAGTAATACGACAAAGCCGATCTAATACATCAAACACATATTCAAAGGGAAATTTCCTCAGAGACAAGTTTTCGTTATAGTTATAGTTATATAGAAACAGTATGGATTTGTTTAAGAAATTATTACCATTTTTAAAACCGCATATTAAACGCCTTACGGCAGGATTGGTTGGGATGTGCCTGTTTACTCTCATCAGTCTCATTCCCCCGATGCTGATCAGATATCTGGTAAATGATATAATCCAGCCAAGGGTATGGGATCTGCTGGTACCTGTAGTCTTTCTGATAATGCTGGTACCTGCTCTTGCAGTTGTTATTCAATTTATAAATACATTTATCATCAGGCAATCAGGATATAAATTTATTACAGATATCAGATTAGCTCTTTACGACAAGATTTTTTCTCTCAGTATGACCTATCATCAGGATAATTCTGCCGGTTTGCTTGTAAACAGACTTATGGATGATGTTAATTATCTTATGAGATTAATTACAGGGGATACTGTTACGCTGATTATCGACCTGATTGTTTTTATTTTCTCCGTAACAATTGTTTTTAGTCTGTCACCTCCAATTGGTTTTATCCTTATGGGCATAGTGATACTCTATGTATTTGCCTACCGCCATTTTGCAAAAAAAATAAAATCTTCTTCTTCATCTTACAGATTTATTTACGATAAAATTTCGGAACGGCTCGAAGAGACAGTTACCGGGGCACGCCATGTCCGAATCTATAACAAGGAAATATGGGAAAACGGTCAATTCCTGGGCCGCACATCAAAAAGTCTGTGGCATGCCCTATCCAGCAGCATGAGTTCTGTCAGCCTGAGTACTATCTGTAATATGATAGCCGGGTTTGGCTCAGCTTCTATTTCGTCCATTGGTACCTATTTCGTCTTGAAAGGAGACCTTCTGTATGGGGATCTGTTTGCCATAGGTATTTATATATGGATGGCGTTGAACCCTGCCATCAGGCTCACTAATATTGCAGGTCAAATGACCGAGACCTTTGTCTCTGTAAAACGGATTATGAATATTCTGGATGAAAAGCCGGACATTTCATCAATGCCTGATGCACCTCCCATGAAAAAAGGAAAGGGCGGTGTTGAATTCAGAAATGTTAGCTTCTCTTATGTGCCTGAGACTCCGCTTTATAGAGATTTATCTCTACAGGTTGATCCGGGAATGAGTGTTGCGCTGGTTGGACACACAGGCTGCGGTAAAACAACCCTTACCTCCCTATTAATGAGGTATTGGGATATACAAAAGGGTGAGATCTTTATTGATAGAACGGATATTAAACAAGCTGAGCTTACCAGCCTTCGTCAATCATTCGGTGTTGTGCTCCAGGATCCTGTTGTTTTTAATGGTACCTTTGCCGAAAATATAGCTTATGGTTATAAAAATGCATCAATGGAAGATATAATTCAGGCTGCTAAGGTTGCAGAAATTTATGACATGATTTTGACGTATCCTGATGACTTTAACACTCTTATAGGTTCTGCAGGCATAAAACTTTCAGTTGGCGAAAAGCAGCGGATCAGCATAGCCAGGGCTATAATCAAGGACCCGCTTATTCTTATTATGGATGAGGCTACATCTTCTTTAGACAGTGAGTCCGAGAACCTGATACAAAAGTCACTCAGTAAAATACTCAAAAATAGAACCAGTTTTATTGTCGCTCACCGGCTCTCTACAATTACCAGTGTTGATATGATCGTGGTTATGGATGAGGGGAAAATTGTGGAAAAGGGGAAACATAATGATTTGATGTGTATCCCGAACGGACATTACCGTAAACTTTATAAAGAACTTCAGGGAAATAAAGAGGAGAGCCCTGCATGAACACCAGGTCAGAACGCATCGAAAGAATTATCAACAGGCTCTTAGGCGATGTAGACACTTATAACGGGAACATGCATAAGGATTTTTCGAGACTGTACCGGGATTACTTAAAACCCTTCAAAAAACGTATCCTGCTGGCTATATTCTTTACCAGCATCTGGAGTCTATTTCCATACGGTGCAGCTTTACTTACCAGATATCAGGTTGATGAAGTGCTTATGGTAGCCGGGAATCTTGATCCTTCGCTTATTACACAGCAGTTTCCCTTGTTCTGGAATTATGTTTTTATGCTCTTTGGCCTCTGGACCATATTTGTTATCTGTAACTGGCTAAAAAACTGGCTGATTCTCGGAGTAGGCCAGAAAATGATCTACACCCTAAGGGAACAGCTTCACAAAAAACTCCAAAATCTGCATATAGGATATTTTGAGCGTAATGAATCTGGAAAAATTGTCAGCCGGGTATTGGATGATGTAAAATTGATAAGAGAGTGGTCAACAAATCAATTCCTGAATTTTTCAGCAAGCATTTTCCGTCTTTTTCTTGGCCTGATAATTATATTTTTCATCAATTGGCAGCTTTCCCTAGTAATTGTAATCTCTTTGCCCCTCTATGCATGGACATTTAAAAAAATAAGACCGGTAATCCGAAGAATCAACATAGCTATCCGCAGACTCAATTCTGAAATGTATGCCCTGTCTGCAGAAAGAATTTCAGGCGTTAGTGTGGTAAAAGCATTTTCGCAGGAACAACAAGAAAGGAGTTCGTTTGCCCAAAAAATGCATAATTATGTTCGTCTGGCAATGCGGATTATCCTGCATCAGCAGAAATTAAGTTTGTTTGCCGGATTTATTACGACTGTTATTTCAGGGCTTATAATTTACCTGGGTGTTTTGAATGTTAAAAATAATACTATGTCTTTTGGTGATATGATGGCATTCATTTTAATAATGCCGAACCTCTTTTCCCAGATTAATGCTTTAATGACAATAATGACCTCAATTGAGGCGGTTTTCGTGGTAATACATAGAGTTTTTACTCTTCTTGATGAGCAGGAAAGTGTTGTCCCGGGTCGAATCAGTTTAGATGGAATGACGGGAAAAGTACATTTTGATGATGTATCTTTTACCTATCCCGGTCAGGAGAACAATGCTCTTAAGAATATAAATTTCCACGTTGAAAAAGGACAAAAAGTAGCGTTGATGGGGCCGTCAGGATCAGGTAAAACTACAATATTTCAACTCATTTGCAGATTTTATGATCCTCAAAATGGCTCCGTTTATATGGGCGGGGTAAATTTGATTGATGCGGACCCAAAATCCGTACGTCGGCATGCCTGCATGGTCCAGCAGGAACCGGTTATTCTTTCCGGTACCGTTGCTGATAATATTGCGTATGGTTACCTTGAAGCTACACCATCCATGATAATGCGTGCGGCCAAACAGGCTGAACTTCATGATTTTATCATGACTATGCCCATTAAGTATGAGACTGAAGTCGGACGTAATGGAATATCCTTATCGGGCGGGCAAAAACAGCGTCTTGCCCTTGCTACAGCCCTGCTTACAGAACCGGAAATTCTTCTTCTTGATGATACAACCAGTGCGCTTGACGCAGAGACAGAGAAAAAAATCCGGTCGACCCTAAATAATGTTCTTAAGGAACATACCAGTTTAATAATTACTCAACGTATTGCAACTGCGCGAAGTTGTGATAAAATCATTGTTTTGGAAGATGGGAACATAACCCAGGTGGGCACGCATAACGAACTTAAAAAACAGGATGGGTTTTATCAAAGAATTTATAATCAGCAGGAGTCAATCTGAAATTGAATCTGATTTTTCTATAAGGAGACCAAGGTCATGGCTATTTTTAAAAGTAAAAAAAAAGAACAACATCAGGATGAGACATTAAAAGATGAATTCATCGAAGCTTCAGATATCGGGGACCCAAAATCGGTAAGTAAAGTGGATACTGAAGTGCGTGGTGTACTTACTGAAGCAACCAAATCCGATATTCATGACATATTAATGATTGACCAGGGCCGCTGTCCTTCCTGTCACGGCCGATTGGATAAATTTCTCTTTACTGTTGTTTGTCCCGCATGCGGGTGGTTTAAACGTAAAGTCCCGGATAAAGGACACAGCCATGTCTCCCTTACCAACGGAAAGGAGATAATCTGTGATTACGTTCACCGTGGAAAGGCTGAGTATCTCTGCATTAAAGACGGTGTGGTTATCTCAGAAATTGCAAAATCGAGTATTTTTACTATTGACTTTGTCTGGGAAGAGAATGAGTTGGCAGATGCCCGCAAACAATCACATAAGGTACAGGGAGGAATTTGCTCATGGTGTGAAAAGACATTAAAAGGAAACAACGAAGAGGAAGTATTTGAGGACTATGTTGCCTTTGGTTCCACACAGGAACATTATACTCTCTGTTCAGAGAAGTGCCAAAGAGCTTTCAGGAAGCAGTACCCATCCAGAATTCATAGAAATTGTTATGAAACAGAGTGCAAAACGTGCAATCTTTGTATCAGACGCTTTGATACACGCAATTATAAACGCAATATTTTGAAATAGTTTCACTGACATTCCTTGCTTCAGGATGTATACTGATATGAAAGGAGTTTAACATGAAAAAGTTTCCTTTATTGATTCTTATCATTTTAGCAGCAGCACTTCTCACAAGCTGCTTCCCGGATATTCCTATTGAGGAGCAGGAAAACCAGGCCGGCTTTTTCCTGGGTATCTGGCATGGGTGGATTGCCCCGGTCTCATTGGTGGTCAGCCTGTTCAACAAAGATATAACTATTTTTGAATCTCACAATACTGGTTTCTGGTATGGCTTGGGGTTTTATGTAGCAATTATCGGCGGATTCGGGGGAATCAGTCTTTTCAGGAGAAAGAAAACCCGCAAACACAAGGATGATGAATAAATCTGCCGTAGCCTTTTTGATTTTTAAAACCCGCTCTGCTATAATTCTCTCAGAGGGACAGCCAGTTGAAAAGAATCTTACATAAAAGCAGCCGCTCACAGCAGTATCGTGAACCGGACATGCTCTACTTAATCTCTTATGCGCACCTTGATACGCAATGGCGCTGGGATTATGTAACAACCATACAAAAATACCTTAAAAGCACCCTGGAAGAAAATTTCCGGCTATTTGAGAAATACCCATCATATCAGTTTAATTTTACCGGCGCACTCCGGTATATGATGATAAAAGAGTACTATCCCGAACACTTTGAACAATTGAAATCCTACATAAAACAAAATCGATGGCATGCAGCCGGTACATCTCTTGATGAAACAGATTCAGTGGTACCTTCCTGCGAGTCAATGATACGGAACATCCTGTATGGTTCCAGGTACTTTATTCGTGAATTTGATAAAACCAGTAAAGATTATATGCTGCCTGACTGCTTCGGTTTTCCAGGCAACTTACCGACAATTCTCAGCCATTGCGGGATTGCAGGATTCTCCACCCAAAAACTAACCTGGCATTCAGTAAACGGCATACCTTTTTCCATCGGCGTCTGGGAAGGTCCGGATGGGGCAAAGCTGGTATCAGCACTAAATCCAGGAAATTATGTCTCAAAAGTACATTTCCCCCTTATTACTTATACAAAATGGTTGCTGAGGATTAAAAAACATCGAAAGTTATACGCCATCCCAAAAGATTATCGATATTACGGCACCGGGGATATCGGGGGCGCACCTGATGAAAAATCTGTAAAAAGAGTTGAACGGCTCCTAACCAAAACTCTGCCGTTTGTGAGGCAGGAATCTTCCGACCGGTTTTTCACATCACTGACACAATTAGAAAAAACACGTCTGCCCCGATTTTCGGGAGATTTACTTCTGAAGAGACATTCAGCCGGCTCACTCACTTCACAATCAATAATGAAACGCTGGAACAGAATGAATGAGCAGTTGGCATTTGCAGCTGAATCTGCCGCCGTATCTGCTTCCTGGCTAAATGGTGTACCATACCCTGCTGCAAAAATTGAGACCGCGTGGCATCGGGTAATAGGCAGCCAGATGCATGATATACTGCCGGGGACTTCTACCCCGAAAGCATACACTTATGCATATAATGATGAAGTTGTGGCGCTAAACAGTTTCAGCTCTATCATGGAGGATGCAGCAGAATCAATTGCCGGCCGAATGCCTCTGCAGCAGGATAATAATCATCTGCTGTTTTTCAATCCTGCCGGTACAGCATCAACTACCCTGGTACATGCTGAGATTGACCTGGTAGAGTTCTCCAGCAGATTGAGGATACTGGACTCAGAGGGAAATTTGCTTCCATTGCAGGTGCTCGATCAAAAGAAAGACCGTGCCTCAGTCCTTATTGCAGCCAGCATGAAACCGGCGGAATGGAAGCTGCTTACCGTTGTAGAAAACCTGGATCAGAAAAAACCAACTGTGCCTTTTCCCGCAACGGCAAAGAAAATTAAAGATGGGATACAGCTGGAAAATCGCCTTTACAGAATAAAAATCGCTGAAGATGGGTGTATTTCTTCAATTTTTATGAAAGAGAAGGATGGGGTTCCAGGTAAAGAATTTCTGAAATCCCCAATACACTATGTACTCCAAAAAGAAAAACCACACCTCTTCCCGGCCTGGAATATGGACTGGAAGGATAGAAAGAAAAAACCTCAGACCGTTTCGCAAGCATCTGCCCGTATCCTGATAACCGAACAGGGACCACTTCGTGCAACTGTACGCGTTGAATTTATATTCGGAAAGTCATCCAGACTAATTAAGCATATATCGTTAAACAGCATCGGCAATGAAGAGCTCATCGATATATTTGACAGAATATCGTGGTATGAAAAGGGACAATCACTCAAAACAGTATTCCCGCTTACCATACATAACACAAAAACTACTTATAACTGGGAAACTGCAAGAACAGAGAGGGGAATAAACTCACCTTCCCAATATGAGTTTCCTTCCCGTTACTGGATTGATCACACTGACCCTCAAAAGAGTTGGGGATTATCTGTGCTGTGCCCGGATAAATTCGGGTCAGACAAACCGAAAGATAACCTTCCCAGACTTACTCTGCTGTTCACTCCCGGGAGATCCCCCCTTACCTTTGCATTCAGGGATCAGATGACGCAGGACTGGGGAAGACATTTTATAAAATACTCATTATATCCTCATAGCGGGGATTGGGTCCATGCTGCAACCGAAGAGTTCTCACAACATACCATGAACCCTGTGCGTGTTTTCCATCCCACGCTCGGAAGTAATACACCAAGACCGGAGAAGCTGCTTCCGGCAGATATTAGTCTCTATTCACTATCAACTCCGCAGGTATCAGTTGCTGCCTGTAAAATGGCAGAAGAAGACCAAAAGACAATTATTATCAGAGTTAAGGAAAATTGGGGACAAAACCTGTATGGCGGAGAACTGCGCTTAAATTCAAGACTTCTTGATGCCGTTGAAGTGAATGGTCAGGAGCAGAAAATCGGGGACATTGAATGGTTTGGACAAGTCCTGAAATTTAACTTGAACCGGAACGGTATAAAGGCATTTGCTATTCGGATTGCAGCGTTTGCCGGACAGAAAACAGTTGCCGCTGTCGATAATATCCACATGGACTTTCCCAGAAATATCATGATGCAAAGTGAGAATGGAGATGCCTCTGCCGGGAGCGGGCCGCTATTTCCCAAAGAAATTATGCCTGAAACTATTGTTAACGGACCAATCAGCTTTCAAATCATCAAATCAGACCAATACTGTGCACTGGCCTGTGGAGGTGAGTTGTTAACCTTACCTGATATTAGGCCGGGCATCCGGGCTGACAGTATTTATATTCTTGCCGCATCAGAGACCGGGACAGATGCAGTCTTTCGCTTCCCGGAGGCGGCTGATGAAGAAGTAGTTATATCTGTACCCCCAATGACGGGCTTTATCGGACAGTACGATACCAGGATATGGGAGCGCCCCGGTAAAGAACCACGCGATTATATTTGGAAAAACAAATGTCTGCGGGTAGACCCAGGTTTCATAACCCGTCAGAGGCTGGAATTCTATTCTACGCACATGCATGGAGCCGGTATCGATTTCCCTTACTACTACGGCTACCTCTATCGATTCAGGATAGACTTGCCTCCTGAAGTAGGATCAATACAGTTGCCGAGAGATGCACGGATTAAGATATTTGCCATGACTGCCTCAGGTGATAATGTCAGACTCCATAAATCATCAATTCTTTCTGATCCTTCCGATTTCTCATAGACACCACTATCCAGGAGTTGTTTTTCTGCCGTCATTCTGATAATCTGACGCAACTTACATGATTATGAACCGATTCCAGGAGTCCGCACAATGAGAATGTCAAAACTATTTTCCAGAACACTTCGCGAAGCACCCAGTGGCGCAGAAAGCCGGGGATATGAGCTTCTTCTCCGAGCCGGGTTTATCAACCAGTTAGGAGCTGGTATTTTTTCCCAACTCCCGCTTGGATATAGATCTATAAAAAAGATTGAGGAGATTATCCGGCAGGAGATGGACAGAATCGGCGGACAGGAAATACTTATGCCCGTTGTGAACCCGGCTGAAATCTGGAAGGAAACCGGGAGATATTACAGTATAGACAAAGAACTAAGCCGATTTAAAGATCGTGTGGGAAGGGATATGGTCCTTGCCATGACTCATGAAGAAGCTGTAACCGATTTAGCGAGACAGCAAATTGATTCATACAAGCGTCTCCCAAACATGGTATATCATCTCCAGACAAAATGGCGGGACGACCCAAGACCCCGTGCCGGACTTATCAGGGTTCGTGAATTTACCATGAAAGACAGCTACACATTTGATAAAGACTGGGATGGTCTGGAGAAGCAGTATGCCGCACACTACGATGCATATTTCAGAATATTTAAACGCTGCGGACTGCCTGTTATTGCTGTAGGCTCAGATACCGGGATGATGGGGGGTAAGATAGCCCACGAATATATGTATCTGTCACCTATCGGCGAGGACTCCATAATAATTTGTCCTGACTGCGGGATTACCACTAACAAACAGGTTGCTGAATTCAAGAAAGATTATTACCCGGAAGAAATTCTGGAGAGTGAGATTGTGGAAACCCCCGGAACTGCGACAATTGCAGAACTGGCGGCATTTCTCTCTATTCCTACACGTAAAACAGCAAAAGCGGTTTTTATGATGGGAACTTTTACTGATGAGAATGGTGAGGAAGAAGAACGACTGATAACCGCGGTAATAAGGGGCGACCTGGACGTTGAGGAAGCTAAGCTCCAGAATGCCGCCGGTGCAAACCGCCTGAGACCTGCACAAGACGAGGAGATACGCAAAACCGGTATGGAGCCTGGATACGGCTCTCCCATTGGATCAAACTGCATGGTAATTGTTGATGACAGTGCCGCAAAATCGAACAATCTGGTCGCAGGGGCAAACAAGGCCGGTCTTCATACCCTGCATACCAATTTCGGCCGTGACTATACAGGAAAAACAGCCGACATCGCAAGTGCGTCAGAGGGGGATACCTGCCCGAATTGTGATGCATCGTTAACCATAAGCAAGGGAATCGAGGTTGGAAATATTTTCCAACTGGGGACCAAATACTCTGAATCTCTGAACTGCACCTTCCAGGATGAGGATGGTACACGCAAACCTGTAGTTATGGGCTCATACGGGATTGGGATAGGACGTCTTTTGGCCTGCCTGGCAGAGGAATACTGTGATGATTCCGGTCTAAAACTCCCACTAGCGGTAGCCCCTTATCAGGTCCACATTGTCAGTCTGGTTAAGAACAACGAGATACCTGAAAAAATCTACAATGAGCTTTCTGACACTGGTATCGATGTTCTTTTTGATGACCGAAAAGATTCCGCCGGGGTGAAGTTCAATGATGCCGATCTCATCGGGATCCCGGTCCGTATAGTTATTGGAAACAGGACCTTGAAGCAGGATGCTGTTGAGGTAAAACTACGTTCCGGCGGGGAAGCTGAGCAGGTTCCCATTTCTGATCTTGGACAGAAAATATCAGATATATTATCTGAGATGAGAAAATTGGAATCTCTTTAGTCTGCAGGAGACTTCTGTTGGCAATGACATAAATATACAATTATTCGTATAATTTGAGGTTCTTTCAAAATTATGAGTTTTGAAAGAACTACCTATGGACCAGAAGTTATTGGATTTGTATATATATATGTATTATAACACTTTAGGTAATTCTATCCAAAAACTTCAAAAGGCAATTTCTATAATTCTCCGAATTTTGAAATTGCCTCATTTTAGTATATTTATTCAGAAACTACTGTACAAAACAGTATCAGTTGTATATGATACATTCGGGTTATGAGGGTCGCTTAGTTCTCTCAGGATGAAGCGGGCTCAGGATATCGGCGCAAGGGGATACTGCCGATCTACATATCTTTGAGTTTTTCAACAACATTACTACACTACTCTTTATAAGGGATCGGTCTTATGATTGGATTAATTATTATTGCCGCAATTGCGGCGCTTATCTTTGCAGCTATTAATTTTTACGGGATGAAACGCCGGGACCCCGGGACAGCTTTGATGCAGGAAATTGCAGGTGCCATTCAGGAAGGTGCTGATGCATTTATGAAGCACGAATATAAAATCATAGCTATCGTTGCTGCTTGTATTACCGTGCTTTTAACTGTTGTTGTCTCATGGTACTCAGCTGCATCTTTTATCCTTGGGGCATCAATGAGCGCCATCGCAGGGTGGATTGGAATGAAAATAGCTACTATTTCCAATGTCCGTGTAGCCAACGAAGCACGTAAAACCAGGGACATTGGGAAAACCCTGAAAGTTGCGTTTCAGGGTGGAAGTGTCATGGGTTTATGCGTTGGCGGATTTGCCCTTCTCGGTTTATTTATTATCTATATCGTTTTCGGAAAACTGCTTGGACAGCTAAAACCTGAAAATCTGGTTTTTCATAAGAACTGGCTGGGTATAAGCGATATACCTTTTACCATGACCGTATCCTGCTATGCACTGGGGTGTTCCATTATTGCTATGTTTAACCGTGTCGGGGGTGGAATTTATACGAAAGCCGCTGATATGGGCGCAGACCTTGTAGGAAAAACTGAGGCAGGGATTCCGGAAGACGACCCAAGAAACCCGGCAACAATTGCCGATAACGTAGGGGATAATGTCGGGGATGTTGCAGGACTTGGTTCAGACCTTCTTGAAAGTTATGTAGGGTCACTAATTTCAGCCATTATTCTTGCTGCATATATTTACTTTTCAGCCAGGGGAACCGGGAATTTTATTTCAGAAACACTGATCAGCAAGCTGGTTAGTTACCCCCTTGTTTTTGCAGCACTGGGATTGTTTTCATCAATGTTCGGCGTATTGTATCTTCTTGTAAAGAAAGTCTCAAAAAAACCCCACAAAGAACTTAACAGAGCCACGTTTGCCGGTGCAGGGATTACACTCGTTTCAACCGGTATTCTTACCTGGTTCTATTTTGCTTCAGAGCAGGTAGCCCCAATTAATTTCAACATAGGCATTCTCTCACCCTGGGTCTGCGCTGTACTGGGAATAGTAAGCGGAATTATGATCGGGCAGATGGCCGAACGGTATACAAGTTATGATTTCAAGCCAACTCAAGGGATAGCGGCAGCTGCAAAAGAGGGCGCTGCACTGACTATTACCCAGGGAATGGCTGTCGGCATGACCTCAGTAATTGCCCCTGTAATCACATTGGGTATATGTATTATCGCAGCCAATGCTGCTGCCGGCCTCTATGGTGTTGCCATGGCTGCTATCGGGATGCTCTCCTTTGTCACAGTTACTGTATCAGTCGATACATACGGGCCTATTGCCGACAATGCAGGCGGAATCAGTGAAATGGCAAAGCTTGACCCGGCTGTAAGGGAAATCACTGATGAGCTTGATGCTGTGGGTAATACTACTGCAGCAATCGGAAAAGGATTCGCAATTGGTTCTGCTGCACTTGCGGCTTTATCATTGTTTGCCTCCTACTTATATGCACAGGCCGGGGAAAGTTCAGCAGGAGGACTTGATCTTATCCTGAACATGGTCAACACCATGACTCTTGTCGGGGCTTTAGCCGGGGCAGCACTCCCTTATCTGTTTTCCGGGATACTGATTAACGCTGTCGCAAATGCCGCCCGCAAAATGGTACAGGAAGTACGCAGACAATTTTCCTCTGACCCCGGTATCCTTACCGGTAAGAGTAAACCTGATTATAAAACGTGTATTTCCATATCATCTGCCGGCGCGCTTTCTGAAATGAAAGTCCCTGCAATACTATCAGTTGCCACCCCGCTTGTTTCCGGCTTCATCTTCGGGGCTGAATTTGTCGGCGGTCTGCTTATAGGAACAACCCTTTCGGCAATCATGCTGGCACTGTACACAGCAAATGCCGGGGGTGCCTGGGATAACGCTAAAAAATATATCGAACATGGCCACTACGGTGGAAAGGGATCTGATGCTCATAAAGCAGCTGTTGTCGGTGACACCGTCGGGGATCCCCTGAAGGATACTGTAGGACCTTCCCTTGATATCCTGATCAAAATTATGGCGGTAGTATCGCTTATCACTGTATCAATATTCTCTAAATTCAATCTTTTCTCGCTATTTTATTAAGCGGGATGGATTTATAAAAAACATAACAGGACTACTTAATTATTAACTGTTAGGAGTAGTCTTATGATATAGTAGAGTCAGGAGGCTTTGAATGATTTATTACTATTTGACTGTATTTCCCATGGAAGCACTTATTGCCTCGGAACTTGACCCAAAAGCATTTGGATCATATATGGCAACAGGATCGAAAAAAGGATCGGCGGAACAGCTGATATTTATTGAGGTTGAGGGGGGCTTTGAGTCTCCTTTTGATTGGGATTTTGCTGAAAAAAACTGTGTTGCCCACAGCACAGGAGAACCTAAGCATTCACTCTACCTCTCAATCTACCGGGTTCTTGAAAATACCCCGAATTCCGCAATGAAGAGTATGTACCTTGTAACAAAAGACGGCCGCACCCTGCAGCTGTATAAAACTTCATGCAAAGTACCGGGAAACTGGAAAGGGTACGCTTTATATCAGGAACTTTGTCCTGTCAGCCCATTAGTGGTAAGTTCTCTCAACCCGCAGCAGTTTGGTGAGTATATTATCAGTGATAATGACAAGGTCACTGTTCCAGCCATTGTGTTTGCTGATGTTAAAATTATTGATTTCGACGATTTCGAGAATAGCGGCAATGTCGGAGCTATGTACGACCGTAATTTCGATCACATGAAAGATTGTATCGAAAGTGTAAAATCTGAGACGGAAAAACAGACAAAAACGGTTGATCGTTCTTTCAGCAGCAGCTTTACCTATCAAATAATCGATACTGGTGTATATGCAGCTTCTTCCAAAGGGGTCATCTTATTTACCATGCCGACTAATGAAGAGTTGAAGCAGCAGCATTACGACTGGGGAAAATCCGCTAACATTTTTTAATTTCTTATAACACTCTCAAACCACAAGGTGCGGCAGTTTGCATATAGCAGCTGTCCGTATCTTAGCCGATGCCAACGAAAAACGTGATTAGTACATTATGGCAAGTCAAAAGTAGTTATCGTAGTTAGATCCGAATGCTCCCCAATTGCTAATTTGTGTTTTGCTGCTATATGAGAAATGTCAGTGCTGAAACCAGGAAACCTTCCCATTGAATTTATGGACGCAAGACAGGAAGATAAGCTATAATAATCATATTGTAAGGAATGGGAGTATAAAGGGATGGAAAAAGAATTTAACGTTACCGGCAACTGCAATCCAAAGCGACATTATATGGCGGATATTTCCCATAAGTTTGAAGCGGTAATGCAGCTTATCAGTAAGGGTAAGTACTTTGCCATCAACCGTCCCCGCCAGTACGGTAAGACGACTATGCTGGATGAGTTGGAACGACGGCTTGAAAACAAGTATGTTATGATTTACCTCTCATTTGAAGGAGTCGGTGATACTATTTTTGAGAGTGAAGCTTCTTTTAGCCCGCGTTTTGCCGAAATGCTTGCCAGAAGTCTTGATATGTTCCATCCAGAAATCGCTAAACTCATCAGGAGTACAGCTCATAACATTGTCGATCTGGATACACTTTCAATCTTCATCACACAATTCGTTCAGAAAATAGATCCTGATGTGATACTGATGATTGACGAAGTTGATAAATCCAGCAACAATCAGCTTTTTGTGAGCTTTCTGGCCATGCTGCGCCAGAAATACCTGCTTCGCGAACGCGGCAAAGATGTATCGTTTCTCTCCGTGATCCTGGCCGGTGTGCATGATGTCAAGTCGCTGAAGCTGAAAATTCGTGAGGGCGAAGAAGTAAAGCTGAACAGCCCATGGAATATTGCCGCAGATTTTACTGTGGATATGAGCTTCAACTCGGCTGAGATTAAAACTATGCTCGTTGATTACGCCGAAGATAAAGGTGTAGAGATGGATTTCGATACCATTGCCGGACGAATTCACTACTACACCAGTGGCTATCCCTTTCTGGTCAGCAAGATTTGCAAGAACATCGATGAAGAGGAGGCATCGCAGAACCCGGGCTACAACCCGAAACACTGGACGCTTGATGATATCGACTGGTCATTCCGCTGGACTACGCGGCCCACTTATACCACCACTAATTTTGATGACCTGATAAAGAATCTTGAGAATAATCTGGAACTTTACAATATGGCTTTCGATATCGTGATTTCCGGTGCTGCCCTATCTGCATCCTATGATAATCCATTCGTTAATCTCGGCTGTATCTATGGTATTTTCTCCAGCCTGGGTGGTACATTACGGATATCCAACAGAGTATACGAGCAACGCCTTTATAACTATATGATCTCGAAGCGCGAAACTGCGACATTCGGCGAACCACGCCTGTCCCGTCCGGCATTCCTCAAGGATGACGGCGGATTGGATGTTGCCGGGATTCTTCTCAAATTCCAGGAATTCATGCAGGAGCACTACTCAAATAGAGATGATAAATTTCTGGAACGTCACGGGCGCCTGTTGTTCATGTCACTATTAAAGCCGATTATTAACGGTGATGGTTTTGACTTCAAGGAACCAGTCATCGGTGATGAGCGCAGGACCGATCTTGTCATCACTTTCCACCGCCATCGCTATGTAATTGAGTTGAAACGATGGGAAGGGCAAAAAGCTCACGAAAGAGGTCTTAAGCAGCTTTCCGATTACCTGGATTTATACAGCTTGAAGACCGGATACCTGCTGATCTTTGACTTCAACAAAAACAAACAATATACATCTGAACAGATCCGCTTTGCAGGCAAAGACATCTTTGTTGTTAAAGTGTAGGCTGGAAGACAGCCTCCCCATTCCAGGATCTCGCCAAAATAGTGGGGACTGCAAACATATTTAAAGAGACCTTTTTGGGGAACTTTATGCGAACTCTTATTTAATAGTGCAGGATACACAAAGGTTCTTTGAA
>JAGLNY010000191.1 GCA_023139255.1 Spirochaetales bacterium | reverse complement strand
CTCTATAATCCTTGAATCGGCAGCATCAAGCTTTTCACCAACTTCCCGTGTAAAGTTATCGATGCACTCAACACGTGCTTTCTCAACCTGATCAGCTACTTCACCATCAAGAACTGCTATTTTCTCTTCAAGTGCTGCTGCCTCCCGGGTAAATGCCTCAACTTTTTTCTCCATCTCCTCAATAGATGCTGTCTCGGTCTTCAATTTCTGAAGTCGTTTCTCAGCTTTTTGCGTCAAAGTACTCAATTCATTTAATATCCGATGATAATGCGATGTATATGACTGTAACTTTTGGAGGTTTTCCGCGTGCCCGTCAAGATCTGTCAGGGAACCATCTACTTTTTTCAGAAGGGACTGAACTGTGATTTCATGACCCTGAACAGAATCTTCCATTGCCTCTACGGCAGTACGCATGTTTTTAAATTTTTCTTCAAGCTCAAACTGCATGTTTTCCATAAGAGCTTTCACAAGATGAATTTGCCGATCTTTTTTATCCAGCTGACGATAAAAAATAATAATAAAAATAGTAATAAGAAAAAGTCCAACATCAATAAGATAATACGTTGAATTCATATCGTTCTCCAATCAGCAAAAAATTGTTTTAGGATAATTCATGAAATAAACTTTGTTTGTTCATTTTCCTTTACAAAAGGTAACTTGTCAACAACTTCGGCAGGTCAATATACCTGGAGAAAATGATATCAGCCTGAGGGTATTTTTTTCTCGTATTTATCAGGCTTTTAGTGAATAAAGCTGTCCTCATACCGGCAGCCCGGGCACCAATTATATCTTTATCATAACTGTTGCCGACATACATAATCTCAGACGGTTTGCACTCCAGTTTCTCAGCAAGGTACAAAAAAGGTTCTTTTCTGGGCTTCAGGTACCCTGTATCTTCTGAACAGCAGAATGCATCTGACAGATCTGCAATCTGCAGGGCATCAGGTTTTATCCCCAATGGAAAATCCGATAGAAGTCCCAATTTCAAGCCCATTTTCTTCAATTCCAGCCATGCACCCCTGACATTTTTATAGGAAGTAATGGATTTATGGGCTGAATCCCAACTGCCGTATATTTTCCGGCTTACCCGTCTTTTAACCTTATTGACAAGCTCCTCTTCCGAAAATCGCCCCATAGACCTGAGAACGGCTTTTGCCTGCCGGGTTCTGAACCCTTCCATGAACTCCTCACCAGCCGCTGCAGAATCACGTAAAATCTTCCTTGCCCGACCGTAGTGATAGAGTAAATTTGGGTTTTTCAGTAGTATCGGGATTGAGTAGGCAAACATCATTGAATCCGGATATAACGTCCCGTCAATATCAAACCCAACTGCTCTAATGGACATTAATGACTCCCCTGAAAAAAGTAAGATTCGTTCAAAGACAAGGAAGAAACAGCACAGAAAGCGGAGTTTACTACACGTAAATGAGCATTTCGAGCATTTTTCTGACGCAGTATTTGTGTGAAGATTGCTTTTTTCAGGGGAGTCATCAACCCTTTCTCCTTCTTTCCCTCAAATGAATCTCAAGAGGGATCGAGGAAAAACCTAATTCCTTGCGGATATTGTTTGTAAGATATTGCAGATACCCCTGGGGAAATCCTTTCAAGTGGTTAACAAACAATAAAAAATAGACTGGTTTTGAACTTGTCTGAGTTCCATAGAGGATCTTGTAATAGGTTCCGGAACCACGGGGAATTTCATATCTCTCAAGCCATCCCTTAAGTTTTTGGTTGAATTTTCCTGTCTCCACACGCTTATTCAACTGTTTCCAGACACCCCATACAGTATCAAGGAGATTGTCCATCCCCTCTCCTGTTTTGGCGGATAGCGGTACCAACGGTGCAAAGCCCAGGATTGGGAAAAGAAACCGTGTCCTATCTGTTATCGCTTCAAGCTGGTTTGGGACATGCTTGATCAAGTCCCATTTATTCAGCACCAGAATAACACCCTTCCCTTTCTGGACTATGAGATTGGCTATTTTCTTATCCTGCTCAGACAATCCATCTACTGAGTCTATTATTATCAGGATTATATCAGCTTCATCGATGGTACTGATTGCCCGATTAACTGAATAATATTCAACATTTTCCCCGACTTTCTTCTTTTTTCTGATCCCTGCCGTATCAAGGACAATATAATCCGTACCTTTATACGTAAAGTTTCCGGTAACAACATCACGTGTCGTTCCGGGGATTTCACTTACTATGGATGACTCCATACCTGTCAGCTGATTGGTAAGCGTGGATTTCCCTGTATTCGGCTTACCCATAACCGCTATTCTTATCTCCTTTTTCTCTTCATCCTCTGTCTCTTCCATCTCTTCATTTTCCGGAAAATCAATCATTTCAAGAAGAGCTTCTTCCATCTCCACTATCCCCAAACCGTGGGCTGATGAAATTCCAACCACGTCCTTGATACCATAAGAATAAAATTCCCAAATCTGGTCTTCCCTTCCGGGGTTGTCAACTTTGTTTACCACTAAAATAATTTTATCTGTATATGGTCGAAGCGCCTCGATAAGTGTCTGATCCTCAGGAGTAACTTCCGTAATATCCATCATGAGGAGTATTACATCCGCCTTTTTAAGAACAGCATAACTTTTTTCTGTTACCAGATAATCCAGTCCCTCCTGATCCAGCTTCAACCCGCCTGTATCAGCCAACATTACGGTGTGCCCCTCAAGATCCCACTCCTCAAAAATGGGGTCACGTGTAACTCCCGGGGTCGAGTCAGTTATAGCTCTTCGTTTCCGTATCAATCTGTTGAAAAGTGTGGATTTCCCTACATTTGGGCGTCCTATTATAGCAATTAAAGGTACCTTCATTTCAGGTACTAAAGATATCAAATCGTTCATTTAACCATTTCCTTACATATTCGTCGATTTTTGTGTATGTATCCATATCCATGATTGTTTCCGCCAGTTCCCTGGCCTCAGTAATTGTGACCGACCGGATAATTTTTTTAACTTCAAGGATAGCGGCAGGACTCATACTGAACTCATCCAGCCCGAGCCCAAGGAGAAGAACTGTGAAAATTGGATCTGATGCCATCTCCCCGCACATAGCAACCGGAATATCAAATTGATGTCCGTTGTCAATTATCATCTTGAGAAAACGCAGCACTCCAGGATGAAATGGTTGATAGAGATAGGCAATTTTCTCGTTCCCCCTATCTACCGCAATGGTGTACTGGATCAGGTCATTTGTTCCGATAGACAAAAAATCTACTTTTTTTGCAATAATATCCGATATGAGTGCGGCAGAGGGAACTTCAATCATTGATCCCACCTGAATTTCCTCATCAAACGGAATTTTTTCCTGTCTGCAGCTCTCTTTCACTTCTTCCAGGACTTGAAGTACATTCTCAAGCTCTTCTCCGCCGCTGATCATGGGAAACATGATCTTCAGGCTGCCATATACCGAGGCACGCAGCATAGCACGAAGCTGTATCCGAAAAATATCTTTACGGGAGAGGCAAAAGCGTACTGCTCTCCAGCCTAGAATGGGATTTTCTTCATCAAAATCTTTCAGCCCGGGAATTACCTTATCACCGCCAACATCTATTGTCCTGATAGTGACCGGGCCTTTCCCCTTCATGTGCTTGAGTACATAGGCATAAGCATCAAACTGCTCTTCCTCTGAGGCAACTTCACCCGGCCGCAGAAAGAGAAACTCTGATCGGTAAAGCCCAATGCCGCTGGCCCCATGAGCAACTGCCGAGTTTACTTCTTCCGGTATCTCAATATTTGCCATAAGCATAACTTTATGCCCATCTTTGGTCTCTGCCGGAAGATTATGAAGCCCAAGCAGATCTTTCTCGTGTTTAATCCACTCCTCAAGCCGTAACTTATATGTATCTATAACACTCCTGCCGGGTCTCAGAATTACCGTTCCCTGATTACCGTCAACAACTATTGTGTTGCCGTTTCTGACTTTCTTTGAAACATTTGAAAGGCCGAGTACTGCCGGAATCTCAAAGGATCTCGCCAATATTGCTGTATGTGATGTTTTCCCGCCGGCGTCAAGCACTATGCCCTTAATATATTTTTTATTCATGGTAAGCACTTCGGAAGGAAGGAGATTCTGGGCAACCAGTATAACCTCTTCTTTAATGTCTACCAAAGATGTGCGTTCAATATACATGAGATGATGTAGAATTCTGCTCTGAATATCAATAAGATCAACAACACGTTCTTTTAGATATTCGTCATCAGCATCTTCCAGGGTTTTTGTCATCATGGAAATAACATGTTCCACAATATGTTCCGCATTCCTGCATTCTTCAGCTATTCCCTGAGTTATCTGACTTTTTAGATCCGGATCCTCAATCATCATTAGGTGAGTCTCGATTATTTCCAGATCCTTTTTCCCGGCAGTTTTACGGGTTTTTTCAGCAAGCTCAACGAGATCCCGTCTTACACGTTCTATCGCATTGTTAAATCGGGTTATTTCACCATCTACCTCGTCTTCCTCAATTGAGTACGATGGAAAATTAAGCGTCTGAGTTGAGTAAAGAAATACTTTTCCTATTGAGATCCCTGGTGAGGCGGAAATTCCCTTCATTATTCGCATAGTATAAACACTATAAGGAGTTTTATCAGTGATGTCAAATTCTGAAATGATTATGTTCAACAAGCTTCTGATATTCATAGACAGGAACAGGCACTTGCTGTACTCTATTCCTATGCGCAAACGTGATCCTGAAGAAGGCAGACAGGGTATCCCTTTCCTTATGTGGATTCTGCTTATAGTTGTTATTGCAGGAAGCTTCCTCTACAGTTTACCAAAAATAGTTCGGAATTATCAGGAATCAGGTCTGGCGGAAACTGTCTCTGAGTACAGAAACAGGGAATTCGACAGTACAGCGGAAGAGACTGAATCAATCCAAATATATTTTGTGATACCAAACAGTATAACAAAGGAATTCTCCTGTGAGCCGGTTGCCATTGACCTTCCCTCTCCCATAACACTAAACAGCCTTATAGAAGCCCTCATAGCAGGACCGGATCTGCCCACTCTATCAAAGGGATACATATCCTTTGTACCAGATACTACCCGACTCCTTGGAAGCAGGATTGTCAATCATGCCGCTTATATAGACATTTCCAGTGAATTTATTAATCCCAATAATCGCCAGATCACAGAGCTGGCTATATGTCAACTTATCAATTCCGCTCTTTCATACGAATTAGTTGAGGATGTAATCATTCTGATAGAGGGTGAAGCAATGGAAAGTTTTTCCATTGCTTTTTGAAGTTTTCTATCAAAAACTTCTGCTTAAAAAGATCCTCAAGTTTTAATTCTTATTCCAGTTGCGATTCCGCAACCACTTTCTTAAGGACATCTTTAAGTTCCTTGCCGCTAAGGAATTTCCCGGATCGTCGATTCTTATCATATATGAGTGCCAGGAATTCCCTGTTCCCCTTTCTTCCCAAAATTGGCGAAGCTGTTATGTTCACCACACCGGCTTCTTCCCTGGCCAGCTCAGTGCATGTTGCAGTTAGAATTTCAAGGAGAAGTTCATCATTTGTCACAACCCCGTTAAACTCTTCGACGTATTCATCAATCTCAAACTGCGGTTTAATCAGTGCAATCATCCAGGCTTCTCTGGTCAGGGAGAGAATTTTTCCTGCTGCGCCCCTTATCGAACGAAAGGAGAGGTCAGCAACCGCAGCATGAGGGATTGGGTCCAGCTCCCAGACATCCATAATATTGGTTCGTTCCATTACAACCACTTTCTGGTGCTTACGCAGGCTGTAATCCAACTGATTGTACCCAACATCCACAGAATAGACACTTGCAGCCCCTTCCTGTATCAGGCAATCAGTGAACCCGCCGGTTGAAGCACCTGCATCAAGCATGATCTTATCATTGACTGAGACTCCCCATTTCAGGAGTGCGTGCTTTAATTTAACACCTCCCCGTGAAACATACGTATCCCGGACAATCTCTATTACGACACTGATAGATACCCGTTCCTTTGGGTTGGCTATCCGGCCGCCGTTTACTAATACTTCTCTGCAAAGTATATATGAGTAGAGCGTCTCCCGGGGTGTGTCCGGGTATCTTTTTGATAGAAGGTCAAGGAGAGGCAGGGTTTTCATATCACACTCTCATTTCTTTTGAAAATCTTACAATTTTCTTTGCCAGCCCTTTTTCTGTGTTTATGGTAACAACAACCCCCTGAAGGGCAGCCGGTGTTTCGGCTATACGATTTTTCAACGGTATTTGAGTCAGTTGTCGCTTGATGGAAATGTTCGGTTCACTGCCGATTACACTCATCACCGGTCCAGTCATCCCGATATCAGTGATATAGGCTGTTCCTTTGGGTAAAATTCGTTCATCAGCCGTCTGGATATGTGTATGAGTACCCACAACGGCTGCAGCCATGCCGTCAAGGTAGAGAGCGAGAGCCTCTTTTTCTTCGGTAGACTCAGCATGAAAGTCAATCAGTATACAGGAATTTGATCGCTTCACTTGCTGCACAAGCTCCCTGCCTATCCTGAAAGGGCAATCAATTGCACTCATATTGAGCCGCCCCTGAAGATTTATAACAACTATTTCTGTTCCCTTGACCTTCAGTGAGACCATCCCTTTCCCCGGAACCCCAGGGGGATAGTTAGCCGGTCTTATTAATTTCCCACTCCCTTTCATCATAGGATAGATTTCACTACGCTGCCATACATGGTTCCCGGTTGTGATTATATCCACTCCTGCTGAAAATAATGAATTGGCTTCATCGGGAGTTATGCCAAAGCCGTCAGATGCATTTTCCCCATTAGCGACAACGACATCTGCTCTATAATCTTTCACTAACTGTTTTAATCCAATAAATACAGCCCTGTTCCCAGGCTGACCGCAAATATCACCTAAAAACAGGGCTCGTATATCTTTTCCTGACATAATTTATTCTCTTATCAACTGAGTTCACAGCATACCTGCTGCATTATCAGCGTGCGTATTCTACAACACGGGTTTCCCGGATTATGGTAACTTTAATCCTTCCAGGATACCGCATTTCTGCCTCAATCCTCTTTGCTATATCCTTTGCAAGTTCTTTGGCTCGTTCATCACTGACAGCCTCATAGTTAACAAGAATCCGCAGTTCACGTCCTGCCTGGATTGCATATGCTTTATCAACACCCTCATAACTCTCTGATATACGCTCAAGATTTTCGAGTCTTTTTACATAATTATTCAGGGTTTCCCTTCTGGCTCCGGGTCTTGCTGCTGAAATCGCATCAGCAATCTGAACAATAACTGACTCAATACAACTTGGTTCAACATCATTGTGATGAGACAAAATTGAGTTTATGACTCGTGGATCCTCTCCAAGTTTTTTTGCCATTTCTGCGCCCATTTCAGCGTGGGTGGCATCACTCTCAGTCTCAACACCTTTCCCAATATCGTGCAGGAGTCCGCCTCTTTTTGCAATCTCCCGATCTGCACCAACTTCAGCTGCAATCATACCCGAAAGAATGGCAACTTCTTTCGAATGATATAGCACATTCTGTCCATAAGATGTACGAAAATAGAGTCTTCCCAGCACCTTGATACTTTCCTGACTCATATTATGGATACCGAGATCAAAAAGTATTTTTTCCCCTTCTTCCAAAATGGTCTTGGAGAGTTCCTTTGTAACTTTCTGAACTACTTCCTCAATTCTTGCCGGATGTATTCTTCCGTCTTGAATCAGTCGCCCAAGCGCAATTTTGGCAATTTCTTTTCTTACCGGGTCAAAACAGGATATTACTACTGCTTCAGGGGTGTCATCTATTATTACATCAACACCTGTTAACGTTTCTAATGTCCTGATATTTCTCCCTTCGCGGCCTATAATTCGACCTTTCATCTCATCACTCGGAAGGCTGACAGAGCTTATGGTAATTTCTGAACTTACATCAGTTGCAATACGTTGAATCGATGTTATTATGACATCACGTGCCAGTTTTTCAGCCTTTAGTTGAGCTTCCTGCTCAATTTTATTAACGCTGACCTGCGCATCATGACGAGCATCATTTATCATGGAATCCATAATTATCTGTTTTGCTTCATCCGACCTCATTCCGGCAATTCTTTCCAGTTCTGACAGCCATTTTTCCTCTTCAGCGGTCAGTTTTTTTTCCCTAAGTGAAAGTTTTTCCTCTCGGTTTGTTAGTTGTTTTCGATTGTTTTCAAGTTCAAGCTGCTTTCCTTCCAGATTCTCCTCTTTCTGTAGGAGTCGCCTTTCCAGCCTCTGCAGCTCACTCCTTCTCTCCCTTGTTTCACGCTCTTGCTGCTGTCTCTCTTTCAGCAGCTGATCTTTAGTTTCAAGTAAAAGCTCTTTCTTTTTAGCTTCCGCTTCTTTTATAGCTTCTTTACTCAACCGCGCAGCTTTTTGTTCTACAGACGTCAGTTGAAACTTAGCATAGAACCAACGAATTATCCAACCTAGAACCAAACCTGAGAGAAGTAATATTACTGCCAATATATATCGCGGCATATTCTTCCCCCTGTATTATTTTTTTCAATAATATGCAAGTACCTGACATCTGTCAAGCAAATACATCATATACAAAAAAAACCGGCATTGCTATGTCGGTCTTTATAGAATAATTAATTATTCAGTGATATCTGGAAATTATATCCCTAATCAGTCTTTTCAGCTGTATCTTCAGCAGGAGTTTCTTCAATCTCAGGTGTCTCTATGACTTCCGGAGTCTTTTCTGGAGTTTCTTTTTCAGTCGTATCCTCGGCCGTAGCCGTATCCTCGGCCCCTTTCCCTTTCTTTGTAGTTTTTTCAGGTACGGCTGTTTTTTCTACCAACTCTAATATAACCATTTCAGCAGCATCACCCTGACGAAAACCCAATTTCAAGATTCTGGTATAGCCGCCTTTTCTCTTAGAGAACATAGGTGATATTTCTGTAAACAATTTATTCAATACAGCTTTATCATTAATATCCTTTGCTACAATCCTTCTATCATGAACTGAGTCAGATTTGGCTCTGGTAATTAATTTTTCAGCTGCCTTCCTAACTTCAAGAGCTTTCGCTTTGGTTGTTTCAATTCTCTCATACTTGAAAAGTGATATCACCATATTCCGCAACATTGCTTTTCTATGACTCTGTTTTCTATCAAGCCTGTTAAAGCCAAATTTATGCCTCATTATCTTCTTCCTTGTTACCTGGTATTCTTATTGAAGTTTTGAGAACACTGTAATCAGTCATACCGAGACTCAGGTTCCACTCTTTTAATTTCTCTTTAATTTCAGTCAGGGATTTTTTCCCAAAGTTCCGTGTTTTTGCTATTTCATCTTCACTTTTCTTTGTTAAATCCCCAATTGTCCTAATATTCGCATTCTTCAGACAATTACTGGAGCGTACAGAAAGTTCAAGTTCCTCAACCGGAGTGTTAAGAATTTTTTTGACTTTCTCTTCCTCTTCATCAATTTCTTCATGGCTGCTTACAATGCTTTCGTCAAAATTAATAAAAATTGAGAAGTGATCTTTTGCAATTTTTGCTGCCTCGGCTAGTGCGTTTTCCGGTGCAATTGATCCATCGGTATATACTTCCAGCACCAACTTGTCATAATCATTTCTCTGGCCAACGCGGGTGTTTTCAATGGAAAACTTAACGCGGGTTACAGGAGAAAAAACTGCGTCAATCGGGATAGTACCAATTTCCTCAATATACTTTTCATTGATTTCTGCCGGCACATATCCCCTATTAAGGTCAATTTGTAGTTCCATATCAATGTTAGCATCACTCATCATATTGAAAAGTATCAGATCATTATTAATAATTTCCACACCGTCTTTTTCCAGGTCAGCCCCGGTAACAGCCCGTTCACCTTTACATTCAATAAACAGTGTATTGCTTTCAATATTTTCAGGTAACTTGATTTTCAGTTTTTTCAATCTACTGATAATATCAGAAGTATCCTCAACAACACCAATCAATGCCTCAAACTCACTTGAAATAAAATGAGAATTCCCCTCACTATCATAGCAGGTAAATTTTACAGCTGTAACGGCATAACCCTGAATTGAGGAAAGCAGCACTCTACGTAAAGTATTTCCAATTGTAGTACCATAACCGCGTTCGAACGGGTAAGCAATAAATTTTCCATAATTTTCTTCTACTTTATTGTGCTCAAAGGTGATTCCTTTCGGCTTCTTAAATCCTTTTAAAAGATTCTTTCGTGCCATGATTTCTCCTATCTTGAATAGAGCTCTACAATCAGCTGCTCGTTAATAGCAGCGAGTTCCGTTACTTCACTTCTTCTCGGTACAGCAAGGAATTTTCCTTTCATAGTATCCGGATCTAATTCTATCCAGGGTACTACACCAGATTTTGAGTACTCTTTTAAACTTTCCTTGATAACAATCATCTTCTTTGACCGTTCCGCAATACTGATTTCATCACCCTCTTTTATTCGGTAAGAAGGAATGGTAACACGCTTTCCGTTAACTAATATATGCCCATGAGACACAATCTGGTGTGCCTGATTCCTGGATGTAGCAAAACGCATTCTGAAAACAACATTATCTAATCTTCTTTCAAGAAGCATAATAAGGTTTTCACCTGTTTTTCCGGCTATTTTCTCAGCCTGGACAAACGTAATTTTAAACTGTTTTTCCAACATACAGTAAATCTTTCTGAGTTTTTGTTTCTCTCTCAGCTGTATACCATAATCAGACATTTTCTTTTGCCGTGATTTTGGTCCTTTTCCCGGAGGTCCTGCCTTCTTGGATATTGGACACTTTGCAGTACTACACCGCTCACCCTTGAGAAAAAGTTTTGTTTTTTCTGCCCTGCATGTTTTGCATTTAGGCCCTAAATATCTTGCCATATTCTTCGTACTCCCTTAGACCCTTCGGCTCTTTCTTGGTCGGCACCCATTATGTGGAATAGGTGTTACATCACGAATACTCCGTACAGTTAATCCAAGTCCACCAAGAGATCTAATCGCAGATTCCCGACCGACACCAGGTCCCTTTACAAATACATGCACTTCGCGAAGCCCAAAATCCATGGCCTTCTTAGCAGCTGTTTCCGCTGTTGTCTGTGCTGCATAAGGTGTTGATTTTTTTGCACCCCGGAACCCAAGTCCCCCAGCACTTGCCCATGATACTGTATTTCCCTTCAGGTCAGTAATTGTAACAATAGTATTATTAAATGTAGCTTGTATGTAAACATTCGCCTCAAATACGGTTTTTTTGGTTTTTCTTTTAACCTTCGCCACTTTCTATCTCCTCTTATTTCTTCTTACCGGCTACGGTCTTTTTCTTACCTTTTCTGGTACGGGCATTTGTTTTTGTTCTCTGCCCTCTAACCGGGAGACCTCTTCTATGACGAAGTCCTCTGTAACAGCCGATATCCATAAGTCTCTTAATATTCAGGGCTGCCTCTGTTCGCAGCCTGCCTTCTACTTTGTATTCTTCATCCAGTACTTTGCGAAGCTCATTTACCTGATCAGCGGTAAGTTCATTCATTTTAAGATCCGGGTCCATACCGACTTTATTACAAATCTTAACAGCCGATGTTCTCCCAATACCATAGATGTAGGTTAAAGAAATTTTGATCGCTTTATTAGGAAGGTCAACTCCCGCAATTCTTGCCATGTATAAAGGCCTCCTACCTCTGTCTCTGTTTGTGTTTTTTAATCTCACAAATTATCCGGACAACACCGCGCCTTCGGATAACTTTACATTTATCGCAAATAGGTTTTACACTTGCTCTGACTTTCATGTTTTACCTCTTACAAGTTCCTCGATTTAATTTTTCCCTTCTTAACAAGACCATCATGATGATGCATCTTCAGATGCCCCTCAATCTGTGACATAGTATCAAGATCAACACCTACCATAATCAATAACGAAGTACCGCCAAGAATCATAGCAACAGATGCCGGAAAATTAAAAAATTTCTGTACCAGTGTCGGAATAAGCGCAATAAACGCCAGAAACAGCGATCCTGGTAATACAATTCTATTCAATACACGTTTCAGATAATCTTCAATCTTATCAGACCTGATACCAGGTATTGAACCACCATTTTCCCTGATCTGCCTTGAAATTTCTGTAGGGTTCAGGCTGACCTGGGTATAGAAAAAAGCAAAGACAATGATCAGCAAGGCGTAGATAAAAAGATAGGGGATGCCCTGCGGTCTCATCCAATTTGCGAATCGGGCCAGCCAGTTAATTTCCGGCCCGAGTGAAGTTGCAATCTGCAGTGGGAATGACAGCAGAGTAGATGCAAGAATTACCGGTATAACACCAGACGGGTTGATTTTAAAAGGAATATATGTGCTTTGTGAGCCATACATTTTCCTGCCGACAACACGTTTAGCGTAATGGACCGGAATCTTTCTCTGTCCCTGCTGCTCATATATTACCAATGCAACAACTAATAGGAACATCGCAAAAACAATAATAACAACAACCGGATTAAGAACACCAGCCTGCACACTCTTAATAAGTGTCACAATTGCATTCGGAATTCTTGCCACAATACCGGCAAATATTATAAGGGAAATACCGTTTCCTATTCCCCTCTGAGTAATCTGTTCACCAATCCATACAAGAAACATAGTACCGGAGGTAACCGTAATCATAGCAATTATGGTGTACGGAAGCATATCGATACTTATTGCATTAGGAATTGATTTAGCATAAACCGTTACAACATAAGACTGTAATAGCGCAAGACAAATCGTTCCATATCGTGTGATTTTCTGAATCTTTTTCCTGCCGCCGTCTTCTTCTGCAAGTTTCTTCAAGGATGGAAAAACAATCATAAGAAGCTGCATAATAATCTGCGTGGAAATATAAGGCATGATTCCAAGCATGAATACCGAGAAGTTCCTGAAAGCTCCTCCAGAGAAGAAATTCAAATATTCAGTCAAACCCATCGCTGTTGACGACGCATCCTGAGTAAGATAAAAGATTCTCAATGCATTAACATTAATCCCCGGAATCGGTAAAGTTACACCAAGCCTGAACAGCACAAGCATCGCTGTAGTAAACCCAATCCTTTTTCTTAAATCTTTTATCCTAAAAACATCTATTAAGGAGTTTGTCATTAGTTCCTTCTTTATTCCTGGATCTCACCACCGGCTGCCTTGATTTTCTCAGCCGCGGTTTCTGATAACTTAAGACCTTCAACTTTTATTTTCTTGTCAATTTCACCGTTTGCAAGAATCTTAACCCTAACGTTTTTACCTTTAACAATTCTTTTCACTTTTAAAGCTTCAAGATTGACAATATCTCCATCAATGAAGTTAGTCGAAATCTGTTCAAGGGAAACTGGTTGATACTCTACCTTGAACGGGTGATTAGAAAAACCCTTTCGTGCGATCCTTCTATAAAGAGGCATCTGGCCACCCTCAAACCCAGGCCTAACTCCACCACCGGATCTTGAATTCTGTCCGTCGTGTCCTCTGCCGGATGAACGGCCCTTTGAACCAGTTCCTCTACCAACAATTGTTTTTTTCTTATTTGCCCCAATGGGCGCCTTAATTTGTCCCATGCTAGTCTATCTCCTCAACCTCAACAAGATGTGATATAGTATTTATCATACCAAGCACAACAGGAGTTGCCTCTTTCTCTACTGAACTACTGATTTTACCAAGCCCAAGTGCCTTGGCTGTACCACGCTGATTGGGTTTTGATCTTATTAAACTGCGGACAAGCTTAATCCGTACAACTTTTACTTTTTTCTTGGCCATACATTAACCCCACATCTCATTAACGGTTTTCCCTCTGCTTTTCGCAAGTTCCTTTGCGTCAAACAGATTATCAAACCCGTTAAATACTGCTTTAACAATATTTATTGTATTTTTCGAGCCTAAAGATTTGCTGAGAACATCATGCACACCGCAGGCATCCATCACAGCACGTACCGGACCACCGGCAATAACCCCGGTTCCCGGTGCGGCAGGTTTCAGCAGAACCCTGGCACTTTTATATTCACCAATAATTTCATGAGGCAGTGTAACTCTTTTCATCGGTACCTGAATCATGCTTTTTTTAGCTTTATCGATACTTTTTCTAATAGCCTCAGCAACATCATTTGCCTTACCAAATCCAAAGCCGACCTTACCCTTCTGGTCACCAACAACAACCAAAGCTGAAAAGGAAAATCTTCTACCACCTTTTACAACTTTAGAAACCCTGTTAAGTTTTATCAGTTTCTCAACAAATTCCTGTTCTCTGGTATTTTCCACCATATCCCCCTAAAACTTAATCCCGGTTTTTCTTGCACCGTCAGCTATACTTTTAACAATACCATGATACAAATATCCATTACGGTCAAAAACCACTTCCTTAACTTTCAGATCTTTCAACCGTTTTCCTATTAATTCACCGATTTTTGTTCCATTCTCAACGGTATTCCGAAGTTCCCTATTCTCTGTTTCGACATTACTTGCCGTTGCTATTGTTTTTCCAGTAGTATCATCTACAACCTGAACATACATATGTTTATTACTCTTAAAAACACTCATACGCAGTCTTTCAGGAGTTCCACTGATCCGTTTGCGAATATGCACTTTTCGTTTCAGTCTTTTTCTTCTTTTTTCATCAACTCGCTTCATTATTTTACCATCCTGCTATGCGCCTGATTTACCAATTTTTCGCTTAATCATCTCATTATCATATTTAATACCCTTGCCTTTGTATGGCTCAGGCGGTCTAAGGGATCTGATTTCAGCAGCTGTCTGCCCGACACGCTGTTTGTTAATCCCTGATACAATAACCTTCGTTTGTCCATCACAGGCTACCTGGATATCGTCACTGACCATAAATTCGATCGGATTTGAGTATCCAAGGTTAAGAAAAAGGATGTTTCCTTTGATTTCCGCACGGTACCCAACGCCACTGATAAGCAATGTCCGGGAAAAACCGGTTGTAACACCGATTATCATATTCCGGATAAGCTGCCTGTATAACCCATGGTATGCGCGAGCTTTCTTGGAATCATTTTTTCTTGTAACAACAACTGTATTTTCTTTAACTGAAATACCAACCTGCGGTTGATAATCCTGTACCTCTTTCCCCTTAGGCCCTTCAACAGTAATAAGAGAATCAGTTATATTAACTGTTACGCCTTTAGGCAGATCTATAGGTATTTTACCAATTCGTGACATAACTTCTCTCCCTCACCCTTACCAAACTGAACAGATCAGTTCACCACCGACCATCATTTCAGCTGCTTTCTTACCGGACAAGACACCGGTAGAAGTCGATACAATAACTACACCATAACCATTATATATTCTCGGTAATTTCCGATATCCGGTATAGACTCTCCGACCCGGTTTTGAGATACGTTCAATACCATGAAGTACAGGGTTTTGCGTATCATCATATTTCAGGAAAATACGAGTATAATTAAATCCATTCTTGGTAACTTTCTTGAAGTTCTTAATATATCCTTCATTTTTAAGGATTTTAATTATCTGGAGTTTAATATTTGATGTTTGCACATCAACTTTCTCATGTTTTGCCTGGTTGGCATTTCTAACTTTTGTCAGCATATCTGCGACAGGATCACTTATAGCCATTATATACTCCTACCAGCTTGATTTTGTGACGCCAGGAATTTTACCTTCACTAGCAAGTTTTCGAAAGCAGATTCTACACATCTGAAATTTTCTCATGTAACCTCTTGGTCTCCCGCAAACTCTGCATCGGTTGACTTTTCTGGTACTGTATTTAGGCTCTCTCTGAGCCTTAATAATCATTGATTTTTTTGCCATCAATCTGCTCCCAACTATTTTCTAAAGGGCATTCCGAGCTTTTTTAAAAGCGCGAATCCCTCTTCATCGGTATTTGCTGTTGTAACGATAGCTACATTCAGTCCGCTTACTCTCTCAATTTTATCGTAATCAATCTCAGGAAATATTATCTGCTCAGTAATTCCTATTGAATAATTCCCGCGTCCATCAAAAGCGTTGGGGTTTACCCCCCTGAAGTCCTTAACACGTGCAAGGGCAACATTTAAAAATCTGTCCAGAAATTCCCACATTCTCTCACCGCGAAGCGTAACTACAGTACCGATCTCAGATCCTTGCCTCAGCTTAAAGTTTGCGATTGATTTTCGTGCTTTAGTCTTAACTGCATGCTGCCCGGTAATCCGTTCAATTTCCCTGACTGCTGCATCAAGAAGCTTCTTATTATCAATCGCCTCTCCAACTCCAGCACTTACTGATACTTTCTTGACTATTGGAATCTGCATCACAGAACTATAAGCAAATTCTTTCATCAGTTCAGGAGCAACTTTCTCTTTGAACAGTTTCTTCATTCTTGGTATATACTGAGCCATTAGAGTACTTCTCCCGTTTTCTTAGCTATTCTCACTTTTTTTCCGTCTCTAATTTCAAAGCCGATTCTTGAAGTCGAACCATCTTTTGTTACTATAGCAACATTTGAAATATGTAAAGGAGTTTCGATTTCAATAATACCGCCCTTGTCCTGCTGGCTTTTCTTTCGTACAGCTTTCCTGGCAATATTTAAACCCTGAACAATTACCCTGTCATTATCACGGTCAATTTTAAGAATCCGTCCGGATTTACCTTTGTCCTTTCCCGCAATTATTTTGACAGTATCATTCTTTCTTAGTTTGATTTTCTTATTGTTGGTTGTTTTCATACCCTCTCTCCCTACAACACTTCCGGCGCAAGTGAGACTATCTTCATAAATCCGCAATCGCGTAATTCACGGGCCACCGGCCCAAAGATTCGTTTCCCGCTCGGGTTGCTGTTGGCATCAATGATTACACAAGCATTGTCATCGAACCTGATATATGTACCGTCTGGTCTCCGGAATTCTTTTTTTGTCCTTACAATAACAGCTCTCTCAACTGCGCCTTTACTTATTTGCCCATTAGGAAGAGCAACTTTTACTGCAACAACAATAATATCACCGATACCGGCAACCATTCTTTTGCTGCCGCCCAGAACTTTAATGCACTGAACCCGCTTTGCACCGCTGTTATCCGCTACATTTAAATACGTCTGCATCTGAATCATAATGCAACTCCTTCCACCTTATTTTGCCCGATCTACAATTTGAACCAGTCTCCAGCATTTGTCTTTGCTGATAGGTCTGCATTCAACCACACGAACAGTATCACCAATTTTTGCTTCATTTTTCTCATCGTGTGCTTTGACTTTTTTGGTTTTCTTTACATATTTTTTGTAAAGGGGATGCAGCTGCTTAGATGAAAAAGCAATCACTATTGATTTTTCCATCTTGTCACTTACAACTTGTCCGATATACGTCTTTTTATTCTCTTTCATAAACGCAGGCCTCACTTACTGCTTGTTTTCGCGTATGCCCAATGCATATTCATGAATAATAGTATTCACTCTTGCAATATTTCTCCTGACAATCCGCAGTGAAAGAGGATTATCAAGATGACCGAGCACTTTATCCATTCTTAACTCAAGATACTTCTTATGAAGCTCTTCTTTTCTATTTACGAGTTCCGTGTATGTTAGATCATCGAAAGAATTCTTCATACGCTACTCCAGATCTCTTCGTTTCACGAATTTAGTTTTTATCGGGAGCTTACTTGAGGCAAGTTTCATAGCTTCCACAGCAAGTTCCTCCGGGATACCACCCATTTCAAACATAACAGCGCCTTTTTTAACCACTGCTACCCAACCTTCAGGATTTCCCTTACCTTTTCCCTGCCGTGTTTCAGCAGGTTTCTTTGTAAACGGCATATCCGGAAAAATCCGAATCCAGACTTTTCCACCTCTTTTTACATGACGGGTCATAGCAACACGGGCAGCCTCAATCTGGCGGTTGGTTATCCATCTGGGTTCCAGTGCTACAAGACCGTAATCCCCAAATGCAACCTTGTTTCCCCGGTGTGCAACGCCATTCATCTTTCCTCTTTGCTTTTTTCTATACTTAACTCTTTTAGGACTAAGCATCTCTACTAACTCCTTGCTGTTCTGGCACGTTCTTTTGTTTTCTTAACCAACAGACCGGCATCTTCTTTTTTCACACTATCGTAGATCTCACCATTGTATATCCAAACTTTTACACCGATCGCACCAAATGTCGTATTTGCCTCAGTAAATCCATAATCTATATCAGACCTGAGTGTGTGCAGAGGAACTCTTCCATCCTTTTGCCATTCAGTCCTGGCCATTTCAGCTCCGCCAAGTCTACCGGAAATTTTTATCTTTACTCCCTGAACACCTGCACGCATGGCACTGCTAACTGCCATTTTCAGGGATCTCCTGAAAGACCCCCGCATAGTAAGCTGTCTGGCCACATTGAGGGCAATCAGTTGAGCGTCCGCTTCAGGTCTTTTAATCTCTTTAATTTTAATCTGTATCTTTTTATCAGCGAGCTTCTGAAGCCTGCTGCCAAGTTTTTCTACATTAGCACCTTTAGCACCGATAATAATTCCCGGACGAGAAGTTTTAATGATAATCGTTATCCGTTGAGGCTTTCTTACTATCTCAACATCTGAAATATCAGCACCTTTTGTTTCAGGACATGATTCGAGGGCTTTCCTTAAACGCAGATCTTCATGAAGTGTATCCGCATAATCTTTTGGATCTACATACCACTTTGATTTCCATGTTTTATTTATCCCAAGACGAAGTCCTATAGGATTTACTTTCTGACCCATCTACTCCCCCATACTCGCAATTTCATCGACTACTACAGATATATGACTCATTCTTTTAAGAAGTATATCTCTTTTTCCATGTGACCGTGCCCAGACTCTTTTAAGCCTTGGCCCTTCATCAATCCGTATTTCTTTGAGATAAAGCATTTCTTCATCCAGTTTCTTATTTTGCACAAGGGCATTTGCCACAGCTGATTTAACAACCTTATTCAGCATCCCTGCCCCTTTCTGAGGCATGGCCTCAAGTACCGCAACCGCTTCGGTATATGTCTTGCGGCGAACAAGATCAGCAACCGGCCGCACCTTAGAGGGAGAAACCATCAAATATTTAGCGATAGCCCTATATCCTTTTTTCGATTCTAATCCCATCACACTACCTACTTACCTTTTTAATTTCTTATCAGATCTTGCGTGCCCACGGTAAAAACGAGTGGGAGAAAATTCGCCTAGTTTATGTCCCACAAGGTTCTCGGTTACATACACAGGAACCCATGTTTTTCCATTATATACAGAGATGGTAAATCCAACCATTTCCGGAATAATCGTTGAACAGCGGGAATATGTTTTAATCATGGGTTTTTGACCCGCTTTATTAGCTTCCAGAATCCTTTTATAGAGTTTTTTTTCAATAAAAGGACCTTTTTTTATTGACCTAGCCACTTTACGCTCCTACAAATATCAACGAATAATAAACTAATCAACTGGCCGAGCAAGCTGATTTTCTTGATCTCTATCTCCTCTTCACAATAAAATTGCTGGAAGATTTATTCTTCTTTCGTGTCTTATAACCCTTGGTTGGCTGTCCCCAGGGAGAAACCGGGTTTCGTCCACCGGATGTCTTACCCTCACCACCACCATGCGGATGATCAACAGGGTTCATAACAACACCTCTTACTTTCGGTCGTCTACCCAACCATCTTGATCGTCCCGCTTTTCCAATTGAAACATTCATATGATCTTCGTTTCCAAGAGAACCAATAGTTGCATAACAAGAACCGAATATCATCCTCATCTCGCCGGATGGTAACTTTAATGTTACATAATCGCCCTCTTTAGCAACTATAACAGCACCAAGTCCTGCTGATCGAACAAGCTGGCCGCCTTTGCCCAGCTGAAGTTCAACATTATGAACTGTTAACCCGAGAGGGATATTCTTTAATGGAAGAGCATTACCCACCTGAAGAGGTGCCTGATCCCCACTCAAAATTTTTGTTCCCACGACCATGGTCCTGGGTGCAAGAATATATCTTTTCTCACCATCGGCATAAGCTACAAGGGCAATGTTTGCTGTCCTGTTTGGATCATACTCAATCGTTTTAATTGTACCGGGAATATTGCGTTTATCACGTTTAAAATCAATTACCCTATATTTTCTTTTATGTCCGCCGCCTCGTCTTCGAACACTTATACGTCCGCCGGCTCCACGTCCTGCATTCTTAGTTAAACCTTTTGTTAAAGATTTTTCACTTCCAGTTCTTGTTATCTCTTCAAATGTAAGACTTGTTTTGTACCGAAGACTCGGAGTCCTTGGCTTGTATTTCTTAATACCCATCTTTGACCTTCCTATACGCCTTCAATTATTGGTATCGAATCGCCGGTTTGTACTGTCACGATCGCTTTTTTCCAGGGTGTAGTTGAGCCTGAACGCACACCGGACTTAGTCCTGGTATACTTCGGCTTTCCTTTTACCGATAAAATATTGCACTTAAGCGGTTTTACGGAAAAAAGTTCTTCTACTGCCTGCATAACCTGAATCTTATTTGCACGAGGATCAACTTTAAAAGTATATTTCTTCTCTTTCCGTTCCCTCATAATATTTGACTTCTCAGTCAGAACCGGTTCTATAATTATTTGATCTGCTCTCACTTTCGACCCCTTACTTATCACCGTAAAAATCGTTCAGATTGCCGGCAGCCGTTTCCATTACCAGCACATTTTTCCCATACAGTAATTCTTTAGCAGAAAGTCTGTTATACGAAAGAAATCGAAGCCAGGGGATATTTTTCCCTGCTCTTCTCAACATAATGTCGTCATCTTTCAGGATAATTACTGTTCGTTTTTTTTCGGTAACAAGGTTTGCCAATAACTGTAATAAATCTTTGGTTTTGCCGCTCTCTACAGTAAAATCCTCAACAATTTTCATCTCATCATCCCGAACTTTCATGGAAAGAAGGGATTTCATAGCAAGACGTTTCATCTTCTTTGGAATTTTATAACTGTAATCTCTCGGTTTCGGACCAAAAATAGTTCCTCCGCCTACCCATACAGGTGATTTTTTATCTCCAGCACGAGCATGCCCTGTACCTTTCTGCCTCCAGGGTTTACTGTTGCTGTAATTAACTTCACCCCGGGTTTTTGTACTTGCAGTTCCAACTCTACGATTCGCCAGTTCATTATTTACGGCATAATAGATTGAACCATCCTTGATTTCTCTATTAAAGACTTCATCATTTAGAGTGACATCTTTTATCTTTTCACCCTGTATAGAAAAGACTTTTGCTTTCATCTTTAGCCTCTACTTCTTCTTTGCTTTCTTGACAATTACCATGCTTTGACTGGGACCAGGTACAGCCCCTTTAACCATAAGCACTTTTTTATCCTCGTCTACTTTTACAACACGAAGATTTTGGATTGTGGTTTTTGCGTTTCCCATCCTTCCAGCCATTTTTGTTCCCTTAAATGTTCTGGATGGGGAAGCCGCCATTCCTGTACCGCCAAGACCTCTATGAAATTTTGAACCATGTGTAGCCCTTCCACCGGAAAAGTTATGACGCTTAATTGCACCCTGGAATCCTTTACCTTTAGAAGTACCTTCTACATCTACAAATGCTATATCCTTAAAGAAATCTACACCTAAAACATCACCAATCGAAACATCAGCTTCAAAATCCCTCATCTCAACCAGATGCTTTTTAGGATCACAAATTTCTTTAAACTGTCCAGCATACGGCTTTGTCACATGTTTTTTCTTTACATCAACAGCACCGATAACACAAGAGCTGTAGCCATTTTTATCAATTGTTCTTTCTGCTACAACAACATTACTCTCAATCTTTATCACTGTTACAGGGGTGAGAATACCCCTTTCATCAAACACTTGCGTCATTCCGACTTTTTTGCCGATAAGCCCTAACATCTCTTACCTCAATTGTTTATTTCTACTGCTTTATCTCTACATCAACACCAGCAGGGAGCTCAAGCTTCATTAGGGCATCCATTACTTTTGATGTAGGATCAAGAATGTCAATCAACCGTTTATGTGTCCGCATCTCGAATTGTTCCCGAGCTTTTTTATTAACGTGCGGTGATCGCAGTACTGTATATTTGTTGATACGAGTAGGGAGAGGCACTGGTCCTGAAACCTTTGCGCCAGCACTTACAACAGTCTGAACTATTGCCTTGGAGCTCTGTTCAACGAGTTCCACATCAAACCCTCTCAATCTAACTCGAATTCTATCTTTGGCCATTATTCCTCCAAACACAAATCATGCCTGCAGTTCATGCAGGCATGACATTATTAACTCATTATTCGATGATTTCTACAACCTGGCCACTGGCTACGGTCCGGCCGCCTTCACGTATAGCGAATCGCAGTCCTTTTTCCATAGCAATAGGGTTGATAAGTTCAACAATAATTTCAGTATTATCACCAGGCATTACCATTTGTTTGTCATCAGGAAGAAGTACAGTACCGGTAATGTCAGTAGTCCTGAAATAGAACTGAGGCCGGTAACCGGAGAAGAAAGGAGAATGCCTTCCACCTTCGTCTTTACTCAGTACATATACAGTTCCCTTGAATTTTTTGTGAGGGGTGATTGTCCCTGGTTTTGCAAGAACCTGTCCACGAACAACTTCTTTCTTATCAACACCGCGAAGCAGTGCGCCTACGTTGTCACCAGCCTGACCTTCATCAAGAAGTTTATTGAACATCTCAACACCGGTACATACGGTTTTACGTGTTTCACGAATACCTACAATCTCAATATCCTCACCAACTTTGACAACACCTCTTTCGATCCTGCCGGTTACAACGGTACCACGACCCTGGATTGAAAAAATATCCTCGATTGGCATCAGAAAAGGTTTATCTACTTCTCTTTCCGGAAGCGGAAAGTATGAATCCATGGCGTCAAGAAGTTCCTCGATGCATTTTGTTTTTTCCGGGTCATCCGGATTTTCCATTGCATCAAAAGCTGATCCCTTAATAACAGGAACATCATCACCTGAGAATCCATATTCATTCATGAGATCTCTCATCTCTTCCTCTACGAGTTCAATAAGATCCGGGTCATCAACCTGGTCAACTTTATTGACAAATACGATCAGAGCAGGTACACCTACCTGTCTTGCAAGCAGAATATGCTCTTTTGTCTGAGCCATTGCACCATCTGTTGCCGCAACAACGATAACAGCACCATCCATCTGGGCAGCACCAGTAATCATGTTCTTGATATAGTCA